>JAPOQE010000141.1 GCA_026710875.1 Gammaproteobacteria bacterium
AGTCTGTGGTTTAGGCAGCTAGTGCGTAGTTGTCATCGTTTGCAACTATAGGTTTGCAGCGTATTTTACGAGGCCAGCTACATCCTCGACATGCACCTCGGGTTTCGTAATCCACGTCGAAACCAGGTCGCCCCCTGAGAGACACCTGCAAGTATATAATCAACGGATCCAAAATTACAGGCTTGTCCTGTCACTTTAAACGCAGTGTTATTGCGTGATGGGCCTCCCGGATTCCGTTATGATTCGGGCTTTCACGCACCCTGTACCAAGGACGTATCGGTCACATGCAGATTATTGAAGGCGGCAACGCGCTCTCCGAGTTCAAGGCCCGGAGTCTCCGGGAACGCCTGCAGCAGACCTCGGATAAAATCCAGAATTTCTCGGCAAAATTCTATCATTTCATTGATACGGAACAGGCCCTCGACGAGGCTGAAAGCGACCACCTGAAGGCCTTACTCTCGTACGCTCCTGTTTGCCCTGCGATCGAGGATGATTTCAAGGTTCTGGTAATTCCACGCCAGGGTACGGTCTCGCCCTGGTCCTCCAAGGCGACCGACATTGCCCACAACTGCTTTCTCGAAAACGTAATCAGGATCGAGCGCGGAATCCTGTACCAGTTCGCCCTGAACGAAATCCTGGAAGATGAAGAGCAAAGCGAGATTGTCCGCCTGTTGCATGACCGCATGACCGAATCGGTTGCATTCAGCCTGGAGCAAGCCAAAGCGCTGTTTGCCAGCAGCCCGGAAAGGGCGCTGGTGCATCTGAACCTTGGTGATGATCCAAAGGCAGTCTTGTTGCAGGCCAACCAGGAGATGGGACTGGCACTGACCGAGGATGAAATCGACTACCTGATTGGGCATTACCAGGCCCTGGGGCAGGCGCCAACTGACGTTGAATTGATGATGTTCGCCCAGGCCAACTCCGAGCACTGCCGGCACAAGATCTTCAATGCCTCCTGGGTCATTGACGGGCAGCCTCAAAGGGAGAGCCTGTTCGCCATGATCCGTGAGACTTCCATGCACTCACCCGAAAACATCCTGTCGGCGTATAGCGACAATGCCGCGGCGATTTTTGGCCATCGCGTGCACCGTTTCATGGTCGACGGCAAAACGGACCGCTACGACTATAGCGAAGAAGATGCGCACATCCTGATGAAGGTGGAAACCCACAATCATCCCACGGCCATATCGCCGTACCCTGGGGCGGCGACCGGTTCCGGAGGTGAAATCCGCGATGAGGGCGCCGTGGGCCGCGGAGGGCGCCCGAAGGCCGGGCTGTGCGGTTTCTCGGTATCCAACCTGCGCTTGCCTGACCGCATGCATCCCTGGGAGAAGAAGTACGGAAAACCCGACCGGATCGTCTCGCCTCTTGAGATCATGATTGAAGGACCCGTTGGTGCGGCAAGTTTCAACAACGAGTTCGGGCGCCCCAATATCCTGGGCTATTTCAGGACGCTGGAACTTGATGTGTCCAAAGCCCGCGATGGTTCGGATGTACGCGGGTACCACAAGCCGATCATGCTTGCAGGCGGACTTGGCAGCGTACGTGAGCCGCATGTCAAAAAGCAGAGATTCCCGGCGGACACTCCGATTGTCGTGCTCGGCGGGCCTGCCATGCTGATTGGTCTCGGTGGGGGCGCTGCCTCGTCCATGGCCAGTGGGAAAAGCACCGAGGATCTCGATTACGCTTCCGTGCAGCGCAGCAATGCCGAGATGCAGCGCCGTTGCCAGGAAGTGATTGAGCGCTGTACGGCCGAGGGCGAGGACAATCCGATTCTGTCGATCCATGATGTCGGAGCCGGGGGCCTGTCGAATGCGGTCCCGGAACTGCTTGACCAGGCAGGACTCGGAGGGTGTTTCGAGCTGCGCGATATTCCCAGTGCCGATTCAGGAATGTCACCCAAGGAGATCTGGTGCAATGAAGCACAGGAGCGCTATGTGCTCGCGATTGAAAAGGATCACCTAGAAGAATTTATTGCGGTCTGTACACGCGAGCGCTGCCCGCACGCTGTCATCGGACACAGCACAAGTGACCCACACCTGACGCTCACGGACCGCCAATCGGATAAATCCCCCATCGATCTGCCGATGCAGGTGCTGTTTGGAAAAACACCGCAAATGCAGCGCAGTATTTCCTCGCTTCCAGTGGACAAATCAGAAGGATCAGATGGCGCGGTCCATATCGACCAGGCAGTACAAAGAGTGCTGCAGCTTCCCGCGGTCGCCGCCAAGAATTTCCTGATCACCATCGGTGATCGCACCGTAACCGGCATGGTCACCAGGGATCCACTTGTGGGACCCTGGCAGGTCGCCGTAGCGGATGCTGCGGTAACGTGCAGTGACTACCAGGGCTTTGCAGGTGAGGCCATGGCCATCGGTGAGCGGCCCCTGGCCGCACTGCTTTCCGCGCCTGCCTCGGGCCGCCTAGCCGTAACTGAGGCCATCACCAACCTGCTGAGCACGGACCTGCAGTCGCTTGGAGATATCAAGCTGTCTGCAAACTGGATGGCCGCAGCCGGCCACCCGGGGGCCGATGCGGAATTATTCGCGGCGGTCGATGCCGTGGCAAAAGAGCTGTGTCCCGCACTCGGGATCGCCATCCCCGTAGGCAAGGATTCCCTGTCCATGAAAAGTCTCTGGCAAGGGGAGTCCACGGATCAGTCGGTTACCGCACCCCTGTCGCTTGTCATCTCGGCCTTTGCCCCCGTACATGATGTGCGCAACACCCTGACCCCGGTTATCAATGTGTCAGCCGAGGACAGTGTCCTGCTGCTGGTGGATCTTGGCAAGTCCAAGAACCGCCTTGGAGGATCGGCCCTGAACCAGGTGTACTCCAGGCTCGGTGATACGCCTGCAGACCTGGATGACCCGGCGGACCTCGTGAACCTGTTTCGCGCCATTACACAGCTCAAGCAGGCCAGCCTGGTGCATGCCTACCATGACCGCTCCGACGGCGGACTGCTGGTCACGCTCTGTGAAATGAGTTTTGCAGGCCATGTCGGCCTGGACGTCTTCCTTGATTCCATGGGCCCGGATCCCGTCGCGGCACTGTTTTGCGAGGAACCGGGTGTCGTGATTCAGGTCAGCGGGCAAAAGTGGCGTTCGGTGATGTCAGTTATCGAAAAAAATGAATTGGCTGAATACACGCACGTCATCGCGCGTCCCAACGACACGGATACACTTTCCTTCAAGCACAGTACTAAAACGGTGTACAGGGAAGGGCGCACGGCCCTGCAGAACTGGTGGATGCAAACCAGCTACTCGATCCAGAAGCTGCGCGATCATCCGCAGTGTGCGGACCAGGAGCTGGAGTCGATCCTTGACAAGGACAACCCCGGACTGTCAACCAAGCTTACATTTGGCATGGGGGCCTCCGCTGATTTGCCTGCAATACACACGACGGTGCGACCGCCGGTGGCCATTTTGCGTGAACAGGGCATCAACGGGCACATGGAGATGGCAGCTGCCTTCGAGCGAGCCGGCTTTGAATGTACGGACGTGCATATGACGGACCTGATCTCGGGTCGGCATACGCTGGAGAACTTCCGGTGCCTGGTCGCCTGCGGCGGCTTCTCCTACGGGGATGTGCTCGGGGCTGGCGGCGGCTGGGCAAAATCGATCCTTTTCAATGCACGCCTCAAAGAGGACTTTGCCCGGTTCTTCGAGCGTGAGGATACCCTGGCGCTGGGCGTATGCAATGGTTGCCAGATGCTCGCGCAGTTGAGCGAGCTGATTCCAGGGGCCGAGGGCTGGCCCACCTTCACGCATAACCGGTCCGGGCAGTTCGAGGCGCGCCTGGTGATGACCGAGGTCATGCCCTCACCCTCCTTGTTCTTGCAGGAGATGCAGGGATCTTGCCTGCCGGTCGCAGTCGCCCATGCAGAGGGCAGGGCAGCGTTGCCCGAGGG
>JAPOQE010000142.1 GCA_026710875.1 Gammaproteobacteria bacterium
CCAGATCCCATATGCCTACCCGGACAGGAGTGTCTTCCTTGATGTGTTCACGGTGACGGAATACTCTGGCAAGGTGCGCCCGATCGAGGGGCAAAAGATGGACTGGGTACGTGTTTCGGCCCTAGGCGACGTCCGCTTTCCGAAGGCCAACCACGGTATCGTTCGTGCACTGCAATTGCCGGGATTGATCGCAGTCACCCCTGAAGCAGGCGAGACCCGGGAGTTCCTGCAGCACTTCGAAGACACGGTCAGAAAGCCCGAGGTCGAACTGGTTCATCTTCGCTCGCACGGACTCGATGGGCGGGACTACCTGCAATTGGCCGGGCAGTGCCTTGAGAGGTGCGACCGCCACCGGGCTCGCCTTGTCATCAATGCAAACGCATCGTTTCTTGACCAGGTCCCTGGCGCCGGCCTGCATTTGACCAGTCGCAGGCTATGCGCCCTTCAAGTACGGCCCGTCGCAGAGGACTCCCTGGTCAGTGCCTCCTGTCATACCCTGGAGGAACTTCTGCACGCCTCGGAAATCGGTCTGGACTACGTGTTCCTGGGGCCCGTAATCGAGAAAGTCTCCGATACTCCATGCAAGCCCCTGGGCTGGAAAAATTTTGCCCGCCTGGCACGTCACAGCACCATCCCGGTGTATGCCATCGGTGGCCTGGACACGAAAGACATGGAGGTGGCGGCGGCCCATGGAGGGCAGGGGATCGCGGCAATCCGTGCCGTATGGCAGTAGCGGTAATCCGAACGGACTAGAATCGGCAGCAGGCCAATTTGAAATCGATATCGCCGTCGGTCTGCTTGGGCGTCTCATCCGGGCTGGCATGTGACAGGAAGCGTATCGTGAACCGCTGCTTTCCTGCGCTGCACTCGGGAAAGTAGGCATTTTCGACATTGATGCGGATCATCGGGCATGGCGTGTTCGGATCAAGGTTCTGGTCGTAGAAGCCATTCGGTGCACACTGCTTGCTGAATTGCACGCTTTGCCGGATCAGTGAGAGGGAGTGGGAGATGCCTCTCTCGACCACCTTGAACGGTTCGATCCAGTTCATGAGTGCCTGGTTGCGTTGCCGAAACGATTGTCCCAGCCAGTGATGGTATTCGGGCACGTCGAAATCGCAGGTACCTCCCGGGATGGACGTTCTTTGCCGGATGGCACTGATGAAATCATTGTTTTTCAGGTGGTCATTGATCTGGCCATGGATGGCATGCAGATCGTCGTAGATCGACTTGTGCTTGACCAGGACACCATTCAGCTTGGCCGTGTCGATCTTTGGCTGGATGGCCAGTGATTCCAGCGCATCAGTCTGGCGCTTGATCTGCTTGAGCAACTCCTGCTTCAGGTCCCCGCGTGAGACCAGGTTGAAGATTTCAATCAGCGTGAGCAAGGCCACATGGGAATCGTACGGTTTTTCCTGCCTGGCGAAATATGCAAACCGCTCGGCCAGCTGCTCGTAGCGCAAAAAGGTGCGTATACGCTCGTTCAGAGGCTGTTCATAGGTAATACAGAGATTGCTGGAGCGTTCTTTCACGATACATCAGGGCAAATAACCCAAAGTACGGTACTGATCATGCAGTATAGCAACCTTTTCTTTCAAACTATCCAGGCTGCCTTCATTATTGAGAACATCATCCGCGCGCCGGAGTCGGGCATCACGCCCAAGCTGGGCTGAAATGATGTCTTGCACATGCGCCTTGCTGCACGTGTCCCGTGCCACGACGCGATCGACCTGCTGTTCGATCGTGCAGTCGATGACGAGGATACGATCAACCCGATCCTCGCCGCGGGTTTCAAGCAGCAGCGGCACGGCAACGATGCAGTACCCCGCATCGAGCTGGCTGAGCTGGGACTTGATTTCCCGGTACACCAGGGGATGCAGCAGGTCCTCCAGCCTGCGGCGCAGGCCGGCATCTGCAAAGACCGCCTGGCGGAGCTTTTCTCTCAACAGGGCTCCCTGATTGTCAAAATACGCCTCCCCGAAGGTCTCGAGAAGCTGTTCGCGGACGGCTTCGGTTTCCGTAAGGTGACGGGCAATGACATCCGCATCAATGACCGGGACACTGAAGTCATTCTCGAAGATTTTGGCGACGGTCGATTTGCCACTGCCGACACCGCCTGTCAGGCCTACGACTAACATCGTTCTGGATACGGGCGTATACTGTTAAGACTCGCTTGATCACTCACCTCATGAATATACATGAATACCAGGCCAAGGCCATTTTCTCGCGCTTTCGTGTGCCTGTACTGGGTTCACACCTGGTCCGCTCCGGGGACAATATCGAACAGTTTTGTGAATCTCTAGACGCACAGGACTGGGTCGCCAAGGCCCAGGTCCATGCGGGCGGGCGCGGCAAGGCCGGTGGCGTGGTGCGGGCGAAGAGCAAGAAGGCACTCGCCTCCGCCATCAACGCGATGCTGGACGCCCGGCTGGTCACCAAACAGACCGATGCGGCAGGCTTGCCGGTTCACGCCGTCCTGGTTGAGGAATCCGTGCAGATACGAAGGGAACTGTACCTGGCCCTGCTGGTAGACCGTGAATGTGGACAGGTCGCGATCGTCGCCTCTGCCGAAGGCGGGGTCGATATCGAGCAAGTCGCCCGGCAGACCCCTGACCGGATAATTACGCAATGGGTGCATCCGGGCGCAGGATTGCAGCCCAGCCAGGTGCGAACGCTGGCCTATGCGCTGGCCCTGGGAAAAGACCAGGTCAGACAATTGCAGGACATCCTGTTTGCCCTGTTCGAGTTGTTCGTTTCCTGTGATTGCAGCCTGGTGGAAATCAATCCGCTGATCGTCAACGGCGAGGGCCGGCTGATTGCGCTGGATGCCAAGATCAACGTGGATGACAACGCGCTTTACCGGCAGCAGGACATCGCCGGACTCCATGATGCGACCCAGGGGAATCGCGACGAGGAAGAGGCCCGTGAACTGGGGCTCAACTATATCAAGCTGGGCGGCAGTGTCGGCTGCATTGTGAACGGGGCCGGGCTTGCGATGGCCACCATGGATCTTGTGAAGCATCATGGTGGAGAGCCTGCCAATTTTCTCGATGTGGGCGGGGCAACGACGCAGGATCGGGTCGCCGAGGCCTTCAAGCTGGTCGTTCGCGACACCCATGTGAAGGCCGTACTGGTCAATATATTCGGAGGGATTGTGCGTTGCGATCTGACCGCCCAGGGGATCCTGGACGCCTTGCAGGCCATTTCATTGCAGGTCCCGGTCATCGTCCTGTTGCAGGGCACCCGGGCCGCTGAAGGCCGGCAACTCCTTGAGAACAGGCATGCCCATCTTCGCCTGGCCAACACACTGACCGAGGCGGCGCAACTGGCGATCCGCCACGCGAGTGCCTGAATCCGCAAGCCATTGATCGGTGACCCATGAGTATTCTCGTTGACAGGAACACGAAGGTGCTGTGTCAGGGCATGACCGGTGCCCAGGGTACGTTTCACACCCAGCAGGCCCTTGACTACGGCACGCAGATGGTTGCGGGTGTCACACCGGGGCGCGGAGGCACCACTCACCTTGACCTTGACGTTTATGACACAGTGGACCTGGCCCTGCGCGATCACGAAGTCGATGCCAGCGTCATTTATGTGCCGGCCGCCCATGCCGCGGACGCGATCCTGGAGTCCGTCTACGCGGGAATCCCGCTGATTGTCTGCATTACCGAAGGTGTTCCCACCCTGGACATGGTGAAAGTGCATGCCGTGCTGGAGGGTTCAGACTCCATGCTGGTGGGACCGAATTGCCCGGGCGTAATCACACCCGGTGAATGCAAGATCGGTATCATGCCAGGGGATATCCACCGTCCTGGCGAGGTCGGTATCGTTTCGCGCTCAGGCACACTCACGTACGTGGCCGTGAACCAGACAGTGCAGCATGGAATGGGTCAATCGACCTGTATCGGAATTGGCGGTGACCCGATTCATGGTATGGGATTCATTGAGTGCCTGGCATTGTTTGAGCAGGATGATGCGACGCGCGGCATCATCCTGGTAGGTGAGATTGGCGGCAGCGCCGAAGAGTTGGCCGCAGAGTATATCCAGGACAAGGTTTCCAAGCCGGTCGTTGCCTATATCGCCGGCGCCACGGCCCCTCCAGGCAAGCGCATGGGGCATGCCGGTGCCATCATCAGCGGCGGCAAGGGCACCGCGGAACAAAAGTACCAGGCACTGGAGAAGGCGGGCGTGGCCACTTCGCGAAATCCTGCCGAGCTCGGCGCACTCATGCATGAGCTTTTGGGCAGATAACCGCGAAGGATACTGGATCCGTAATGAAAGACACGCTGGACATCGCGCTCGCACAGTGCAATTTTCTGGTCGGCGACATTGAAGGCAATACCCGGCTGATCATCGACAGCGCCACCCATGCACGCGATGATCTGGATGCCGGCCTGGTGGTGTTCTCCGAGCTGTCACTTACCGGGTATCCACTGGAGGACCTGCTGTTCAATGCGACGGTCCTGCCAGCCGTTGAGCAGTCGCTGCAAATCATCCGGCGCGAAGTGCACGGCATCCATATCTTGCTCGGGGCACCCTCAAGGCAAGACGGGCACCTGTTCAACTCGGCATTTTTGATTCGTGATGCTGCCACGGTGGCGGTCTATCACAAGCAACATCTTCCCAATTACGAAGTTTTTGATGAGAAGCGGTATTTTCGGGCAGGGGACAGCGCCTGCGTAACGGACATCCAGGGCGTGCCGATTGGCATCACAATCTGTGAAGACATCTGGAGCGCGGCTCCGGTCGAGAATGCCGTGGAAGCCGGGGCCGAACTGATCATCAATATCAATGCCAGCCCGTACCAAATCGACAAGGCAGGTGAGCGGCTCGATATCCTGAAGGCCCGTATCCGTGAGCAAGGGGTTCCGATCGTGTACGTGAACCAGGTCGGCGGGCAGGATGAACTCGTGTTCGATGGCGAATCCTTTTGCATGAGCCGGCGAGGTGAGCCCTGCATGCGCGCCCCGGCATTTGAGCCTGGCGTCTTCACGGTACAGTATTCCAGGAGCGCTGCGGACCTGCTGGAAACCTCCCCGCTGCATGCCCCCCTCACGGGTCCGGCGTCCGTGTACCGTGCCCTTGTGGTGGGGGTGCGTGACTACGTGCTGAAAAACGGTTTTGACGGCGTGGTGCTGGGCCTGTCCGGAGGCATCGACTCCGCACTGACACTGGTGCTTGCAGTCGATGCCCTTGGGGCCGAGCGCGTTCAGGCGGTCATGATGCCGTTTCGCTACACATCAAAGATCAGCCTCGAGGATGCGGACCAACTGGCGACAGCCCTGGGCGTTCGGCTGGACCAGATTCCCATCGAGGCGGCATTTGCGGCGGTAACGGAGGGGTTGTCTGCCGTGGCCCCGGGCGAAGTACAGGACGTGACCGAGGAAAATATACAGTCGCGTTTGCGCGGGGTGTTTCTCATGGCCCTGTCGAACCGCACCGGGAGGATGCTGCTGACCACCGGGAACAAGAGTGAGATGTCGGTCGGCTATGCC
>JAPOQE010000143.1 GCA_026710875.1 Gammaproteobacteria bacterium
AGTTTTCCAGTTACGAGCAGGCACTTCACTGGGCTGGCCACATTTGGGGCCCGTAAACAAATTTTTGGCAAGTCCTGGCCTCCCTGGTGATTTACCAGGCAGGCCAGCTCAAGGCAAGCATCAGCTTGAGCAGCTCATGACCGTTACTGATATACATTCATCCCACTGCTAGACGCAGTGCTGCAGCAGTTGCTGCTTAGTCTTCTTTCATGCATTACGGACGAGAATGAGGGTGTACGTGCAGACTTCTCAAGTTTTTTCGCTGATCAGTGCAATTGGCACAAGGAGCGTGAATGAGTGGATAAGCGATTACTCTATTCGGACAAGGGCACCCTAGTCCGCTGAAAGTAACTGGACATGGGCTGCCCTTTGGGGTACAGCCCATTGGCCAGTTACCTCCCTACCGACCCACCTACCCTTATGGGTATCGGTATGGGTATCGGTATGGGTATAGTGGTGGGGAGAATCATCAGAATATCAATTAGTTGAAGCAACAAAACTCCCCGGCAATACAGTTCAGTTTCCCCGGCAATACAGTTCAGTTTCCCCGGCAATACAGTTCAGTTTCCCCGGCAATACAGTTCAGTTTCCCCGGTGATACACCTGTATCAGTGGGGAAGGTGAAGAGGTAAGGGGAAATTATCGGTCAGATGAAGTGTGAGTTGACTTCATTCTGATTGGTGAAGCTCGGTCAATTCAGCAGGGACCATTCGCCATCCAACTTCGCCGGTTTTTACATCTGTGGCAGACTTGTTTATCACTTTGAAACCGGGAATATCTGCGAAGGGCTTATCAATTTCACTCTGGGTTCTGTGTTTCTTGTCATGAGGACCAAAAGCTATTCGTCGGCGATCCTTTTGTGTCAAGACAGGATATGCCTCTTGATCTTGTGCCCAGCCATAGCGGCTTTTGGTCCTGGGAACCGGCTTTCTAGTCTTGCCAGGCACCCAAGTCAAGGAGTAAACCCCGATCATCGCCCTGTAGTGTGGTGATGATACGACTGATAGCTTGTCCAGTTCTTGAAGATTGATGATTGGCCCAGTAGTTGCCCCTTTAGGAAAGGCTATGTCTATGACAATTTTGTCATTCAACTGCGGATTATCTGGTAGGCTTCGCAATGATAATGGAAGCCACAATTGCCCTTGATAGTGAAAGGCATGATCGTTAGCGGTTACCAGAGCATTCCGTAACTTAGGCCACTGGTTCGCGCGGTGCCAGCCGTTTGGGAACAGGCCATCGCGTAGTTCCCGCAATGTCAATGCCATGCGCACTACAGGATGTGCCCTGTCTTGTTGTGGCACAGCTGAAAGCGTTCGTATAAACAGACGCATCTCTATTGGGACAGCTCCATTACTGGCTCTGATTGGTACTCCTGCAAGATCTACAATATCGAGAAGGGGTACTTGCTTGGCTAAGGGTGTGTCTGGAAACAAAGGGAGGTCCGGTTGCGGGCTGATGTTCTTATTGCAGAGACCACCAAACAGTTGCCCAGCCTCTCGTTCAGAATGCTCAGTAACCCTGATGTGAGCGAGTATGCACGAGTCTTTCCTGGAATCGGGAGTGATCTCTTTTACTTCGGATGCACTTGCATGGTGCTTATCACCCGAGCTTGGCTGGGACTTCTTATTTTGAGAGGCTGATTTTTTGTATGGCTTTGAAGCCTTGTCCGGCCTTGTTTTTTTGTGTGACTCTTGTTCAGTGCTGTACGGATCAAAGGGTTCCTCACCTGGCCTTGGTTGAGTTAGTTCATCAAAGGTAAGATTTTCAATCTCACCTCTCTCGGATTCTTTTAGCTTCTTTGTAAAGATGCCCTTCTTACTGTCTTTGTGATCAGGGCCTGGCATACGCAGACTCCATACGGGAAGGGGGTGGGGGTATATCGCTCCAGAAGTTCCTGGGCAACATGAAAGTCATGAACACGAATTGGAAATGATCAGTGTGCCTCGTATTCGGTTGGCTTGGAGAATCTGCCATCAAGACCTTTGTAAGTGTTCAAGATGATTGGCTGTTAGCCTGGTCGTCAGAAACCTGTAGTCCTTTCAGGTGAAGAGGTGGAAGCTGTTGCCAGCGATGGCTTTGGGCTCAGCACATTATCCAATATCAATGAATCATCCAGGTACGAGCGGCTGAAAGTCGTCTTGGCGGGGAGTCCTGTCTGCAGGGAGCCTTTGCATCTGGATGATGTGAGCACTGGTGTGCTTGGATTTATTCCTTAATCTGTAGCAGCGGAGTTGCCCATAGCCCGCGGTTGCCTCGAAATCCAGTCATCGATCTCGGACTCGACCCATCGAACCGCGCGGGTTCCGACTTGCAAGGGCTTTGGAAAGTCGCCGGAGCGCATGAGCCGATAAATCGTGGAGCGCCCGATCCGGCAGCGATCTTCGACTTCGGTGCGGGTAAGCAAGATGGGTCTTGGGTTGTCCATGTAGTCCCCTGTGGCTCAAATTTTCCGACAGAGTGCCAAACATACCGGCAGGTGTCTTGGTGAATAAATCAATCCTTGCTACTGTTACCCTCCTTTTTCGCAATAGAGTCCAACGCCTGACACGCCATAGCCCTCATGTAAGCACTATGTTTTTGAACACTCGACTTAATTGTATCGGCAGACTTAGAGGCTTCTTTGCCAATAATTTTGTAAGCGGCATTATTCGAATGCTGATTATCTCGGGTTAATTCAATGAATCTGTGATAGATGCGGAGAGTGGCGTTTATTTCTTGCGGTCGGCCTCGCGGTCGTTTCGGCTTATCTCCAGACTCCATTCTGCGGTGCCAGACTTGTAAGGGTTCTGGAATCGACAGGGAGTTGTCCACAAGTATCTTCATAAGCAGCTGCAGTGATTCATGATATTGGAGGTGTGTCTTGGAGTATTCAATCCAAGCAGTAATCATATATTCCCGTGCAGGCGGGGCGTTATTGACTCCCTCCAGCATTTCCACATCCATCGGGCATGGTCTGCCTAAATTTGGACGTTTATCTTGAGGTACGTCTTGCAGCCAAAAATAGGGCAGCCAATCCTCATGCTTCAGGTATGGACCGTTTCGAAGATCAAAATAGTCAAAGTAATTGATTTTTTCTGTGGACGACAATTCCCTATCCATGGAGTTGTACAACCTTTCCTGCAGGGGTCCCAGTCGCGAACGCACCCCACTGGTCCATCAGTCTTCGACGCTTGGCCAACAGGTCGGAGCGTGCATAAGCCTGTTCGACCTGGGATCCCACGGTGTGTGCCAGGCTGAGCTCCATGACTGCGTGGTCCGCGTTAGTCTTTTCGCTGGCCCAGGTCCTGAAACTTGCACGAAAGCCATGCACCGTTGCGCGATCTGCAAGGCCATTGTCTCTCAACACCTTCGTCAAAGCCATGTTCGATAGCGGCTTCCCCTTCTTATACGGGGATGGAAATATCAGGTCAGAATCATCTTGAAGGGTGCGCACACCTTGTAACACGGCAATGGCCTGTTCGCTCAGTGGCTGGCGATGTTCGCGTCCGATCTTGGTACGTTCAGGTGGAATCGTCCACAGCCTTTCATCCAGATCGATTTCACTCCACACGGCATGGCGCGCTTCACCGCTCCTGCAGGCGGTCAGGATCGTAAACTCGAGACAGGCCTTGGCGGCAACGGAGGCCCCGGAGGTCCTGATGGTTTGAATGGCTTCGGGAGTCTCCTGGTACGGGAGTGCGCGCAGGTTTTTTCGCAAGGCCCTCATGGTGGGCAGTCCCCCGTCTATAACTTCACCGGCATAATTGATGTCGACGAATCCGTTGGCCTGGCACCACGAGAAGGTAGCGCGGATGCTTCTTCGTACACGGCGGGCCGTCTCCGGTTTGGTGTTCCAGATCGGTGTCAGAATTGCAAGCACGTCCGCGCGTCCAATCCTGTCGACACGCATGTTGCCGAATCGATGAAAGACATGGCGCTCGAGTTGCTGGATCCAGTTCTTGGCCACCTTGTCGTTGCGCCAGCGCGGCTTGAGGGTTTCGTAGGTGTTGAGAGCGGCCTGCTTGAAGGTCGGTGCCTTGGCCTTGCGCTTGTCCGCGAGCGGGTCCTTGCCGTCGGCTACTTCGAGGCGATTGAGAGCTGCTCTTCGACGTGCGTGATCCGGAGTGATGAGTGGAAACCCACCGAGGCCGAGGTCATGTCTGCGGCCATCGATCGTGATCCTCTGCACCCAGGATTTGGATCCGCCCGGTGCGACATACAGGTACAGCGTCGGGCTGTCGTGATACATTCCAGGATCTGAAATGGCCCTGGATTTGGCTACTGTCATTTTTCCCATTATTACTTTCCCCACGTGTTTTCATACGTTCTATCTGGGAGTTTATGGGAATCGAACGGAACTTACAAGCCCTATTTTTTTCTATATATTCAGATGCTTATGGAACACCTGGGACATGGTGGGAATTTACGGTTCGATTCCCAAATTGCCGGGAGAGAGACTCGAACTCTCACTCTGTTTCCAGAACCGGATTTTGAATCCGGCGCGTCTACCGGTTCCGCCACCCCGGCGCATTCTTGAAAAGTTTAGGGTAAATTAGCAGGTCAGCACTACTCAGACCGTGACGCACTGAAATATACCATACGTTTTGAACTTAGTTCAGTTTGACTACCGCCTTCCCGAGGCGCTTATCGCACATTCCCCATTGCCTGAGCGAACCTCAAGTAAGTTGCTTCACTTTGCATGTCATGGCACGGACTACCGGGACCTGAAGTTTACTGACTTGAAACGTTTGCTGCGCAAGGGTGATTTGCTGGTATTGAATGATACCCGCGTCATTCCGGCACGCCTGTACTGCAGGAAATCCTCCGGCGGAAAGGTGGAACTGCTGGTTGAACGGATTCTCGATGCAGGCAGGGCAATCGTACAACTCAAGGCCAGCAAATCCCCTGCGCAGGGGAGTCATCTGGTCTTTGAGAATGGTGCCATCGCTGAAGTTGAGGGCCGAAAGGATGGTTTTTTTGTACTTCAGTTCAAAGACCAGGGGGAAATCGAGGCATTGCTGGAGCAATTCGGCAAGACGCCATTGCCTCCTTACATTCGCAGAGAGCCGGGTCCTGAAGATCGTGAGCGGTATCAGACCGTTTATGCACGAGCCCCCGGGGCTGTCGCTGCACCAACCGCCGGCCTGCATTTTGATCAGCCCATGCTTGATGAGTTGCACTACCAGGGTGTGGAACATACCTTCATCACACTGCACGTGGGTGCGGGCACGTTTCAGCCGGTGCGCACGCAAGACATCGAAGCACACAAACTACATGCCGAGCACGTGCAGGTTACCCAGCAGGTATGTGAGCGTGTAAAGGCATGCAAACAGCGGGGCGGGCGTATCATCGCGGTCGGCACTACCGCGGTTCGCGCACTGGAGTCCGCGGCACTGGAGCATGGCATCCGTTCGTATACCGGCGACACAAGCCTGTTCATTTTTCCTGGGTTTCACTTCAAGGTGGTGGATGGGCTTATAACCAACTTTCACCTGCCGAAGTCGACGTTGCTCATGCTGGTCTGTGCTTTTGCCGGATATGAGTCCACAATGGCGGCCTATCGCCATGCCGTTGAACAGCGTTACCGCTTCTACAGCTACGGTGATGCTATGTTCATAGAGCCTGCAAAGTAACCCATAGCCACACGACCGTCATGCAATTCACAATCCATGCCAAAGACGGCGATGCTCGATGTGGGCATTTGGAATTTGCGCGGGGCAAGGTGGATACGCCCGCCTTCATGCCAGTGGGCACCCATGGCACGGTCAAGGCCATGACTCCGGAAGAACTGCGCACCTCGGGGGCTCAGATGATCCTGAGCAATACCTTCCACCTGATGCTGCGACCCGGTGTTGATATCATCCGACAACACCGGGGATTGCATGACTTCATGCATTGGCAAGGGCCCATCCTGACGGATTCCGGAGGGTTTCAGACCTACAGCCTGGCTTCCATGAGGAAAATGACGGAGCAGGGGGTGTTGTTCAAGTCCCCCGTTGACGGTGCCGAGGTTTTTCTGAGCCCCGAACTGGCGATCGAAATCCAGCAACAGCTGGGAGCGGACGTCATCATGGTGCTGGATGAATGCACGGCATCCACGGCCGACCGCAAAGAGGCGCTGGACTCGATGCAATTGTCATTGCGCTGGGCCAGTCGATGCAGGACCGCCCACGGGAAGCATGACAGCGCCTTGTTTGGAATCGTCCAGGGGGGGCGGTATACGGAACTGCGCAAACAGTGTGCAGTTGAACTGGTGGAAATGGATTTCGATGGCTATGCGCTCGGAGGATTGTGCGTGGGAGAAAAGCGTTCAGAGCGTCATGCCCTGCTGGAGTCCACAGTCGAGGCCCTCCCTGAGAATAAGCCACGCTACCTGATGGGCGCCGGCAAACCGCAAGATATCATTGAGGCCGTACAGCGTGGCATCGACATGTTTGATTGTGTACTTCCGACACGCAATGCACGTACAGGATTTCTCTACACCCGTGACGGGCTGTTGCGCATTCGAAACAGTCAGTACCGAGAAGACACCCGTCCGGTAGATGGGGACTGTGCCTGCTATACCTGCGAGCACTACTCACGCGCCTACCTGAGGCACCTGGACAAGTGCGGTGAAATCCTGGGGGCGCGTCTTTGCACCATCCACAACCTGCAGTTCTTCCAGGATTTGATGAGAGAAATCCGCAGCGCGATCCTGGATGGGGAGTTTGCGCAATATGCCAGGGAGTTTTACGCCCGGCAGTCCCTTGATACAGAGACTGTGGCATAATACGGCGCTGCAAATTCCAAGAAGACCGGTCCAGGTTGAAATGACCGGCTCCAGACCCAAGTAAAGGCACTATGTTACTGATTTCTGATGCGATGGCCCAAAACGGCTCTGCCTCGATGGGAGGAGGCTATGAAATATTCATCATGATCGCGATTTTCTTCGCGATCATGTATTTCATGATCATACGTCCCCAGCAAAAACGCAGCAAAGACCACCAGAAGCTGATTGGCTCATTGTCGAAGGGGGATGAGGTCATGACGTCGGGCGGCATGCTGGGCAAGATACAGAAGGTTGGGGACAACTCGATTACGCTTGAAATTTCCGATGGGGTCGCGATCAAGCTGCAGAAAACCTCGATTTCCTCGGTACTGCCGAAGGGCTCGCTCAAACATGATTGACGCAGGCCTTCAGGCATAGTTCACATCCTGCAAATCATCTGAAAAGACCACGCGCATGTCCGCAGCTCCGCTGAACCAGTATCCCTTGTGGAAGCATTTGCTCATTCTTGGGGTCATTGTGTTCGTCGGTCTGTACAGCCTGCCCAATCTGTACCCCAGCATGCCTGCCATCCAGGTTTCGCATGAATCGGGAGAGCTTGATACCGCCACGTCTCCCACCCTGAGACAGGCCTTGCGCGATGAGGGGATTCCGGTGCAAAGCGAGGACCACGCAGACAATCGTCTGTTGCTGCGATTTGCAGATACGGAACAGCAGCTGCAGGCATTCGAGACCGGCAAGCAAGCATTGGACGGGCGCCATGTTGTGGCATTGAACCTTGCGAGCTCGATGCCGGGTTGGTTGCGTTCCATTGGCGCTTCTCCGATGAATCTCGGACTGGATTTACGTGGCGGCGTGCATTTTTTGTTGCAGGTTGACATGAAAGCGGCCGGTGAAAAAGCGATCAACAACTATGCCGCATCGATCAGAACCAACCTGCGCGAAGCCAAGCTGCGCCGTTTCTCCGTGACCCAGACAGGGGATGAGGTGAACGTCAGGTTCCGGGATGAAGCCAGCCGGACTGCAGCACTTGAGACCCTCCGAGAAGAGTATGGGAATGAACTGGATTTCGCCGAGGTTGATGGCAGCAATGGTTTTCTTCTGGTTGCCACGATCAATGAAGAAACCCTGCGTGAGACCCAAAGCCTGGCAATACAGCAAAACATTCAGACGCTGCGCAATCGCGTAAACGAGTTGGGTGTTGCCGAGCCGGTTATTCAGCAGCAGGGGGCCGAGCGAATCGTCGTACAGCTTCCAGGCGTACAGGACACTGCCCAGGCCAAGGAAATCCTGGGGGCCACTGCCACGGTAGAGTTTCGCATGGTAAACGAACAGGCCGACCCGTTTGAGGCGGAAGAGACCGGGCGGATTCCGACAGGCTCGATCCTGTACCGCGAGCGCGACAGTAAAAACCCGATTTTGCTGAAACGTGATGTGATGCTGACCGGGGACTCGATTATCAATGCGAACTCCGGATTTGACGAGAACGGCCTGCCCGCGGTGATCATCACGCTCGATGGTAAAGGTGCCGCCCGTTTCAGCAAGGTCACGGCTGAAAATATCAAAAAACTGATGGCCGTCGTGTTCATTGACAACAAAACGGTAATCATCAACCAGGACGGCGTGCAGAGGAGAAAAACGGTCACCAGCGAAGAGGTGGTCAGTGTCGCACGGATCCAGGAGCAACTTGGCAAGCGCTTTCAGATTGAGGGCCTGGATTCCACCTACGAGTCGCTCAAGCTTGCACTGTTATTACGCGCCGGTGCGCTGGCTGCCCCGGTCGAGATTGTGGAAGAGCGCACAGTGGGCCCGAGTCTTGGCCAGCAAAACATTGATCTGGGCAAAAAATCCATCATTATCGGCTTTATCCTGGTGATGATATTCATGGCCCTGTATTACCGTCTGTTCGGGATTGCGGCGGACCTTGCGCTGGCTGTCAATCTGGTGTTGATCATCGGCATCATGTCGCTGATCCCCGGGGCTACGCTGACCTTGCCGGGAATTGCCGGTATCGTTCTGACGGTGGGTATGGCCGTGGATGCCAATGTCCTGATCTTTGAGCGCATCCGTGAAGAACTGCGTAATGGAAATTCACCGCAGGCCAGCATTCATGCAGGCTACAGCAAGGCACTTTCCACCATCGCCGATGCCAACGTCACGACCCTGATTGCTGCAATCGTGCTTTTTGTATTTGGTACCGGGCCAATCAAGGGCTTCGCGGTGACCCTGTCCATTGGAATCGTATGCTCCATGTTCACGGCGATCATGGGTACACGTGCCCTGGTCAACCTCTATTACGGCACTAAAAAATCACCCACGCTTGCGGTATAGACATGCAACTCCTGAAAGACAAGCTGAATATCGATTTTATGGGCAAACGCAAGCTTGCCATGATCCTCTCAAGCGTATTCATTGTGATCTCGATTGTGGCCATGTTGGCACGGGGACTGAACCTGGGTATCGACTTCACCGGGGGCACGCTGGTCGAGGTGGGCTACACTGAGCCGGTACGGCTTGAAACCGTGCGTGGAGCCTTGTCTGCAAGTGGGCTGGATGATGCGATCGTCCAGCATTTCGGGGCGACACGTGATGTCTTGATCCGTCTGCCTGTTGCGGAATCGGACCAGGACAAGGCCTCTCTCAGCAACAAGGTTATTCGTGCGTTGGGGCCAACCGGATCGCTTGAAGTAAGACGTGTAGAGTTTGTCGGGCCGCAGGTAGGAGGCGAGCTCAGGGACAAGGGTGGATTGGCCATGCTCTATGCCCTGATCGGCATCCTGGTCTATGTGGCATTGCGCTTTGAGTGGCGCTTCTCTTTGGGCTCCGTAGCAGCCCTGGTGCATGACGTCGTGCTGGTCGTCGGTTTTTTTG
Organism: Gammaproteobacteria bacterium; assembly: GCA_026710875.1. Lineage (GTDB taxonomy): Bacteria > Pseudomonadota > Gammaproteobacteria > UBA4575 > UBA4575 > WTFY01. The sequence goes on from JAPOQE010000143.1 coordinate 9,617, forward strand.
CACTCACCCAGACCGAGTTTGATCTCACCGTGCTGGCGGCATTGCTAGCGGTGATCGGCTATTCACTCAATGACACGATTGTCGTGTTCGACAGGATCCGTGAAAATTTCAGGCAAATCCGCAAGGCCGCCTCGGAAAATGTAATCAATACCTCGATCAACCAGACATTTTCACGCACCCTGATGACGTCACTGACGACACTGCTCGTGCTGACCGCCCTGTTTCTGTTCGGGGGTGAGGTCATCCACGCCTTTTCGATTGCACTGATTGTCGGCGTACTGGTAGGAACCTACTCGTCGATCTTCGTTGCGAGTACGTCCTTGCTAGCCCTGAAGGTCAGCAAGGAGGATCTGATGCCGGTGGAAAATACGAACAGGAATGATGACGGCAGTCAGGTTTGACCGCGGCTCATCGATGCCGTGTGGAGAACGCCCAGCATCGAACGGAATAATTTCGGATTGGCTGCAACGATGTTGCCTGTCTCCAGATGTGTGTGACCACCCGCAGGATCCCCGACCAGCCCGCCGGCTTCCTGGATGATCAGGCAGCCTGCAGCGATATCCCAGATGTTCAGGTCGAACTCCCAGAAGCCATCCAGGCGTCCGGCGGCAACATACGCCAAGTCCAGCGCCGCTGACCCCGCACGACGTATCCCGGAAGTACGCTGCATCAGCGCCCGCAACGTGTCGAGGTAGGAATCGATATCCTGACCTTCTCGAAACGGAAGTCCGGTTCCAAGCAGGGCACTTTCCAGGTCGACCAGATTTGTGACGCGTATTTTCCTGTCGTTCAAGGTCGCCCCGTTTCCCCGGCTGGCACAGAACAATTCGCCTCTGAGCGGATCAAAAATTACACCTGCCTCCAGGCGTTGCCGATAACGCAGCGCGATCGAAACGGAATGATGCGGAAATCCGTGCAGATAGTTCGTCGTCCCATCAAGTGGATCTATGATCCACTGGTAATCATTCGTGTCCGGCTTGTCCGTGCTGCGGCCACTTTCTTCTGCGAGGATACTGTGGTTCGGATACGTGCGCCCAATTATACTGATGATTTCATGCTCAACCAGAAGGTCGACTTCGCTTACAAAGTCATTTTTCTTTTTTGCGTGTATGGCAAGAGAGTCCACACGTTCAATGTTGCGGATTATGATATTTCCTGCTTCACGTGCGGCCGTGATTGCAGTGTGTAGGGCAGTTTGCATGGGGGTCAGTTGGGTAGTCGCGAGGCTGGGACAGCATACCAAAACTGGATATATTTTTGAGACGAGTTTGTAACTGGAATTTTGTTGAATCTGTGAACACCTCCAATACCATCCGTGTTGTACTCATGGAGCCCTCGCATCCCGGCAATATTGGCGCGGCCGCACGAGCCGTAAAGACCATGGGCATCGAGCAACTGGTGCTGGTCAATCCAAAGCGGTTTCCAGACCCTGAGGCCACAGTCCGTGCCGTGGATGCCGTGGATGTGCTCGAGCGTGCCACCGTCTGTAGTTCATTAAAGGAGGCTATAGGCCAATGCACATTTGTGGTCGGGACCACTGCACGCAAGCGCGGGTTGGCTTGCCCGCAGATTGCGCCACGGGAATTGGGGGCGAGAGTGTGGCAGGAATTGGCAGGCGGTCCTGTGGCCATTGTTTTTGGCCGTGAAAGCAGTGGTTTATCGAATGATGAACTGGATTTGTGCCAGTTCGTGACGGCCATACCTTCGATGAAATCATTGAATCTTGCTGCCGCGGTGCAGGTGATTTGCTATGAGATTTTCATGGCGGCAGGGGGCGCTCATGCAGTGGATGTCGAGAGTGAGGATGCGCTCGCTGCCTCGATGGAGTTGGAGCGCTTGTTTGAGCATCTGCAGACCGTTTTGCTGGAGATCGGGTTTCTGGACCCGCGCCAGCCCAAACTGCTCATGCGCCGCCTGCGCCATGTCTATCAACGCGCGCAACTGACGCAGGTGGAGGTGAACATCCTGCGCGGCATCCTGAGTGCTACCGAGGACTCGACATCACGGTGATGTTTCCCGGGATATGCAGGCTCTCTTACTAAAGGGATAGTGCGGATTTGGAGGGACTATCCCCAATTATACCTGAGCGATTTACTAGGTTATTTGCTATACTCACGAGTGGAAAATCCGGTTAATTGGAGCACCGAGGACAGTACCTCATGAAACTCAGTACCAAAGGGCGATATGCAGTGACTGCGATGTTTGACATTGCCCTGCACCATGACAAAGGTCCGGTGTCGCTCGCCGACATTTCAGAAAGACAAGGGATCTCCCTGGCTTATCTGGAACAGCTGTTCACGCTTTTGCGCGGACGGGGGCTGGTGAAAAGCACGCGCGGACCCGGTGGCGGGTACTCGCTTGCTGTGGACTCAGAAGAGATTGCCATCGCCGACGTGATCGATGCGGTCGATGAGGGTCTGGATACTACCCGTTGCGGTGGCAGTGCGGACTGTCAGAATCATCAGCGTTGCCTGACGCATGATCTGTGGGAAAGCCTGAGTGACCAGATACGCAGCCATCTTTCAGGTATCAGCCTCGCGCAGGCCGTAAGCAATGCACACGTGGCAGAGGTTTCCAGCAGGCAGGAGCATCAAATGAGCCGGGTGGAGTTAAGCTGAAGAAGCAGGTTTGACAAAAGATGATGTACACAGCAGCAGGGATATGAAAGTGACCGACATGAAACTACCCATATATCTGGATTACAGTTCCACCACACCAGTCGACGAGCGGGTGGCCGAAGCAATGACGAAGTGTTTGACGCTCGATGGCAACTATGGAAATCCGGCATCCCGCAGTCACAGTTTCGGCTGGGATGCTGAAAAAGCCGTCGAAGATGCCAGGGGGCATGTGGCGGCATTGATCCATGCGGACCCGAAAGAAATCGTCTGGACCAGCGGAGCTACCGAGTCGGATAACCTGGCCATCAAGGGTGCGGCGCATTTTTACCAGAAAAAAGGCAAACATATCATTACCTGCAAGACCGAGCACAAGGCCGTGCTGGATACCTGCCGCCAACTGGAGCGCGAAGGCTTCGAGGTGACCTACCTGGAGCCGCAGAGTTCGGGAATGATTGACCTGGACAAGTTTCAGGCGGCCATCCGGGACGATACGATCCTGGTATCGATCATGCACGTCAACAACGAGATCGGCGTCATCCAGGATATCAAGGCCATTGGTGAAATTACCCGCAAGCGCAAGATCATTTTCCACGTGGATGCAGCGCAGAGTCCGGGCAAGGCGGAGGTTGACCTGCGGGATATGAACGTTGATCTGATGAGCCTGTCCGCCCACAAGGTGTATGGACCCAAGGGTATCGGTGCCTTGTATGTATGCAGAAAGCCGCGTGTGCGCATTGAAGCACAGATACATGGCGGGGGACATGAGCGTGGTATGCGCTCTGGCACGCTGGCCACGCATCAGATCGTGGGAATGGGTGAGGCGTTTCGCATTGCCAAGGAAGAAATGGCAGCGGATAACGAACGCATCCTCATGTTGCGGAACAGGTTGTTGAACGGCTTTAAAGACATTGATGAAATTTATATCAACGGAGACCTTGAGCAGCGTATACCGGGTAATCTCAATGTCAGTTTCAATTTTATTGAAGGCGAAAGCCTGATCATGGCCCTCAAGGATATTGCAGTATCATCGGGTTCAGCGTGTACCAGCGCGTCCCTGGAACCCAGCTATGTATTGCGTGCGCTGGGCCGTGATGATGAACTTGCACACAGCTCGATTCGATTTACAATCGGGCGGTTTACGACGGCGGAGGAGGTTGACTACGCGACCCAGTTAATCAAAGGTGCGGTAGTCAAGTTGCGTGATCTTTCTCCCTTGTGGGAGATGCACAAGGAAGGTATTGACCTCAAGACCGTCGAATGGGCTGCGCATTAAGCCGGCTACAGGATTTTGAGGGTTTTAATTTTTTAGTACATACTGGTATAGGAATCAGGAGAAAATATCATGGCATACAGTGACAAAGTGTTGGACCATTATGAGAACCCGCGTAACGTGGGGTCGTTTGACAAGGATGATCGCAGTGTGGGTACAGGCATGGTAGGTGCACCCGCGTGCGGTGATGTAATGAAACTGCAGATCAAGATTGATGATGACGGTGTCATCGAAGACGCGAAATTCAAGACCTACGGATGTGGCTCAGCAATCGCTTCCTCCAGCCTGCTGACGGAATGGGTGAAAGGAAAAACCCTGGCGCAAGCCTCTGAAATCAAGAACACGGATATTGCGGAAGAACTCGCTCTGCCGCCTGTCAAGATTCACTGCTCCGTACTGGCTGAAGATGCAATTCAGGCAGCAATCGAGGATCTCAAGTCCAAAGATGCAAGTGGAGCCGAGCACAAGAAAATTGCCTAAGGCAGGAAGAGAGTGTCTATATCCCTTACAAACAGCGCGGCCGAACACGTAAAGACCTACCTTGAAAAGCGTGGCAAGGGGATTGGTGTGCGTCTGGGGGTGAAGACAACAGGCTGTTCAGGCATGGCGTATACCATCGAATTTGCCGATCAGGTTGAAAAAGAGGACCACATCTTTGAAGACAAGGGCGTGAAGGTGGTGATCAACCCCAAAAGCATGGTGTATCTGAAAGGCACCGAGTTGGACTTTGCGCGCGAAGGATTATCGGAAGGATTTCAATTCAGGAACCCGAACGAAAAAGACCGCTGTGGTTGCGGGGAGAGTTTTAGCATCTGACTACTCCCTGGCCCTGATCACCTCAGCGATCAATTTCTTCCACTCAATCAGTTAGCATGAATATCGATTTTACTCGAAACTATTTCGAGTTGTTTGACCTTGCCGAAGGCTTTGATGTGGATCAGGAAGACCTGGCCTCGAAGTATCGCGCCTTTCAGAATACCCTGCACCCGGACCGCTTTACCGGGAAAAGTGACCAGGAGCAGCGCATCTCCGTGCGACATACAGCATTCGTAAACGAAGCCTACAGCGTACTTAAAAGTGACCTGAAGCGCGCGCACTACCTTATCAGGCTGCACGATGCTGAATTCGATGCGGATACGGAGATGTCCAGGGATGCGGAGTTTCTGGTGCAGACAATGGAGTTGCATGAGCGCGTTGCAGGACTGGATCAGGCGGCAGCCCTGGATGAGTTGGCAAGCGAACTCAAGCAGCAGCAAAGCGAATTGATTTCACGGTTTTCAAACGAGTACGCACAAGGCGATCTGGCCACGGCCAAGGATGTAGCACTGAAGCTGCAATTCTATGAACGCCTGACAAACCAGCTCAAGGAAAAGCAGGAAAAACTCGAAGAGCAGCTTCTATAACGCCCGCATGGCACTTCTACAAATATCAGAACCGGGTCAATCCACGGCCCCGCACGAGCATCGTCTTGCCGCAGGGATTGATCTCGGCACTACGAATTCCCTGGTTGCGAGTGTCCGAAGCGGTGTGGTGGAGACCCTGCCGGATACCGAGGGTGTGGACATGCTTCCCTCGGTTGTACGCTATACCTCGGGAGACGGTGTCACGGTGGGAGTTTCAGCATTGCGGTACGCGACCCGCGACCCACTGAACACGCTGGCTTCCGTAAAGCGCATCATGGGCCGCTCGGTCAGCGATTTGGCCACATTGAAGGGCCAGCTCCCTTACAAGTTTGTCGATCAGGACAGCGGTGTACCGCAAGTACAGACAGTGGCGGGACCGGTGACCCCGGTCGAGGTCTCTTCGGAAATCCTCAAGGTGCTGCGCGAACGTGCCGAGCTGACACTTGGCGGAGAGCTGACAGGCGTGGTCATCACGGTTCCGGCATATTTTGATGATGCACAACGCCAGGCTACCAAGGATGCTGCCAAACTGGCGGGGCTGAATGTCTTTCGGCTGATCAACGAACCGACTGCCGCAGCAGTGGCCTATGGACTTGACCAGCAGGCTGAAGGTGTCACTGCAGTGTATGACCTTGGTGGAGGTACTTTTGATATCTCCATCCTCAGGCTGACCAAGGGCGTCTTTGAAGTGCTTTCTACGGGAGGGGACACGGCCCTGGGAGGTGATGATTTTGATCGTGAGATTGCATCATGGATCCTGGAGCAGGCGGGGCTGGATACCAGTCATGACCATCAACTCATGCGTAAAGTGCTGGACGTTGCCCGCAGCACCAAGGAGTCGTTGAGCGATGCGAACGAAACTGAGATTCGCCTCGAACATGGGGATGAGATAAGGATTGCACTTAAGCTCGGCCGCGAGCAATTCGAACAGATGATCGAGGCCTATATCAGAAAGACGATTGCATGGTGCCGCAAGACCCTGCGCGAGGCAGATGTCGAACCCCAGGATGTCAGGCACATCATCATGGTGGGGGGGTCTACACGCACCCCGTGTGTGCGCAGGCAGGTAGAAGATTTCTTTGGCCAGCCTCCGCTGGCCGATATTGATCCAGACAAGGTGGTGGCCATTGGCGCCGCCCAGCAGGCAAATATCCTGGCGGGTAACGGGTCCGGGACCGAAATGCTCCTGCTGGACGTATTGCCGCTTTCAGTGGGTATAGAAACCATGGGAAATCTGGTGTCCAGGATCATCGATAGAAATACCGTGATCCCGGAATCCCGTGCACAGGAGTTTACAACGTTCAAGGACGGGCAGACTGCGATGCGAATCCATGTCGTGCAGGGTGAACGGGAGAAAGTCGAGGATTGCAGGTCCCTGGCAACCTTTGACCTGACAGGTATCACGCCCATGGTGGCGGGTGCGGCACATATACGCGTCACGTTCCAGGTGGATGCGGATGGATTGTTGAGCGTGAGTGCCCAGGAAAAAAGCAGCGGTGTATCGGCGAACGTGGCAGTGAAGCCCTCCTATGGGCTGACAGAATTCGAAGTTGAGAAAATGCTGGAGGATTCATTTGCGCATGCAGAGGATGACATGCTTGCAAAACATTTGGCTGAGCAGCTCGTCAAGGCACAGCGTGTACTGGAGGCATTGCGTTCTGCGCTTGAGAAGGATGGAGATGAACTATTGTCAGTGGAGGAACGGGAAACTATCATGCAGGCCCGGATGGCGCTGGAAGATGCCTGTGACGGGAAGGACGGTGAAAGGATCAAGCAGGCTGTTGAGAAGCTCGAGCATGCAAGCGAGGCCTTTGTGGAGCGCCGCATGAATCGAAGTGTGCAACGGGTCATGCGCGGTCACCGTGTCGAAGAATTTGAAGCGGACTGAGAAGCATGCCGAAGATTACATTTCTGCCACATGAGGATATCTGCCCGCAGGGAATGACCATCCAGGCC
>JAPOQE010000144.1 GCA_026710875.1 Gammaproteobacteria bacterium
CTTCGGACATCTTCCAGATGCGCCTTGAATCGCGCGTGTAGAAATAGGCGACCAGGCCGGACTGCGTGTCGTTGGCCAGGCGGATCACCTCCTCGTCCGTGCTGAACCGGTACACGGGTGCCAGCGGCCCGAAGGTTTCCTCGCAATGTACGGCCATCTCGGGCGTGATGCCGGACAGTACAGTCGGCTCAAAGAAATTGCCGCCGCGGGCATGGCGGGACCCTCCCGTACAAAGGACCGCGCCCCTGGCTTGGGCATCGCGGATGTGGTGCTCGACCTTGGCAACCGCCTGCTCGCTGATCAGCGGCCCGATGTCGGTGCCCTCCTCGAGCCCGTAGCCCACCTTCAGGGCCTGTACGGCCGCGGTCAGCTTTTTACAAAATTCATCATGGATCCCGTCCTGCGCGAAGATGCGGTTGGCACACACGCAGGTCTGCCCGGCATTGCGGAACTTGGACTGGATCGCACCTTCCACGGCGGCCTCGAGATCACAATCATCGAAGACGATGAACGGGGCGTTGCCACCGAGTTCCAGTGAAAGTTTCTTGACGGTGCCTGCACACTGCGCCATCAGAACCTTGCCGGCTGCAGTCGAGCCGGTGAAGCTCAGTTTGCGGACCACCGGGTGTGTGGTCAGTTCAGCACCGATCGCATCGCTCGGTCCGGTGACGATGTTGAGTACGCCGCCAGGAAGGCCCGCCTCCTCGGCGAGCCTGGCCAGGGCCAGTGCACTGTAGGGCGTCTGGCTCGAGGGTTTGGCTACCACCGTGCAGCCGGCCGCCAGTGCTGCGGCGACCTTGCGCGCCAGCATGGCGATCGGAAAATTCCAGGGGGTGATCGCAGCCACCACGCCGATGGGCTCGCGGGTCACGAGGATGCGCTTGTCCGGCTGGTCACTGGCGATGGTCTCCCCGTAGATGCGCCGTGCCTCTTCTGCGAACCACTCGATGTAGGCACCGCCGTAGGCGACCTCGCCCCGGGCCTCGGCCAGCGGCTTGCCCTGCTCGGTGGTGATCAGGGTCGCCAGGGTCTTCTCGTTCGCCCGGATCTGCTCGAACCAGGCGCGCAGGAAGGCGCCGCGTTCCTTGGCCGTGCGTGCACGCCAGTCCGGTAGGGCGGCCTGTGCGGCCTCGATGGCACGCCGGGTCTCGACCTGGCCCATGGCGGGGACCGTACCCAGCATGACGCCGTTGGCCGGGTTGGTGACCCATAGGGTGGATCCGCTGTCGGCATCCACCCAGGCGCCGTCAATATAGGCCTGTTCGAGAACGAGTGAAGTGGTATCAAGCGTCATGGTGTACGTGCCCCGGTGTGAAGGCGTCCCGGTGGGGACAGATCCATTATAAGGACAGGGCAGGTGCACGTTAAGCACTTGCCGGGATCAGGTATTACTGTCGGGCGGTCGCGATGCGCTGTCTCAGGCGCCTCAGGGTGCGCGCAAAAACCTGTGGATCCTGCCGGGATCTTGCGATCACCAGGGCGCCCTGGATGGCGACGACGACCTCCTCGGCCGTGTGCCTCGCCTGGGTTCGCGTAAGGCCCGTTCGCAGCAGGGCCCTGGTGAGGGCATCGGTCCAGCGGGTGAAGTAGTCGTTGATGGGGGCTTTGAAGCGCTCACGGGTGTCCCCGAGTGCGAAGGCCCCGAGCAGGCAGATGCGCTCGCCCGAGTGAAAGTACGCGTCCACGGCTTCGAACATGTGTTCGATGGCATCCATAGGGTCCGCGGGGTCTTGCAGGGGAGTGAACACGTGCGCCTCGAACCAGCGGCTTACGTCCTCGAGCACGGCTTCGGCCATCTCCTGTTTGCCGTCGGGAAAGAAGTGATACAGGCTGCCCTTGCCAAGCCCGGTCCTCTCGGTGATCTCGGCCAGTGAGGCGCCCGAGTAGCCGTGCTTCCTGAAGACTTCTCCAAGGGCTGCAATCGTATCGCTGCGCTCTGCAATTTCCCGGGGCATGGGTTCAGAGTCCGAGTTCGGTCAGGCCGGGATAATCGTCCGGTCGCGGTCCCTCGCCCCACAGGAACTTGCGGTCGGATTTCTGGATCGGCACGTCGTTGATGCTGGCTTCCCTGCGGCGCATGAAGCCCTGTTCGTTAAACTCCCAGTTCTCGTTGCCATGGGCACGAAACCAGTTGCCGGAATCATCGCGGTACTCGTACTGGAAGCGTACCGCGATGCGGTTGTCGCCGTAGGTCCAGAGTTCCTTGATCAGATGGTAGTCGAGCTCGCGCGCCCACTTGCGCGTCAGGAATTCGACGATCGCCTCGCGGCCCTGGAAAAATTCGGCACGGTTGCGCCAGCGGCTGTCCTCGGAGTAGGCCATCGAGACCTTCACCGGGTCACGCAGGTTCCAGGCATTTTCAGCCATGCGGACCTTCTTCTCGGCATCTTCACGGCTGAATGGTGGAAAGGGGGGACGTTCTTCAGGCATGATCGGACTCCTTATTTGTACTATTTGGTACAGTATATACCGAACAGTACAGAGTACAAGGGGACGAAGGTACTGGTACCCGGTGAATCCTGAAATTCCATGGTGTACACATCCAGGTCCAGTGACCGGGCCATCACCGGGGGTGATGGCAGGCCCTGCATGATCCTTTCGAAATCGGATACACTACTGCGGCATCTGGAAAAAACCGCCCGAATCGAAAATACCGGAGATCATTCGATCGTGATTTCGCTATCGATGGCCGGCACGAATAAAAAGGGAGTTCTGATGAAATTAATTTGGCTCGGTGTATGCGTTATTTTATTCACCGCTTGTGGCGGCGGCGGGGGTGGCAGCAGCAGTCGTTCATTGCAACAGGATGCATTGCAAGGTGCACCGACAGGCGGTACGGCCACACAGCAGGTCATCGAGAGTGTGCCCGCCCAGCAGATCACAGTCCTGATACCTTCCCTGGAACGGCTGCTTCAAACCTCAAGCAGTACCTCGTTCGGCAGTGTCACGCAAACCTATAGTAATGAGGTCTCCCCTGTGACGGGTGTGGACACGACCTTTGATGGCCGCCGGTTTGTGCTCAACCTGAATCGCCAGGACGGCACGACCACTACACTGGATTCATCCAGCCACGACACCCTGCTCGCGGTGACATACGATGCGAACACGAATCCCGTGACCCGGCGCCCGGCGGTGGACGGGTCGCTGTACACCCTGGACCAGAATCGTGTGACGACAGCAGGCGTGGCCATCGAATGGTCGAACACGGACTTCGCGGACTACCTCGCGGGCGGCTACTGGGTGCACGTGGACCTGACTCCCCCCACCGCGCCGAACACGTTTTACGGCGCCGAGCTTGGGGCCTTCATCGACGGGCCGGACTACCAGGACCGCGCCAGCATGCCGGTGAGCGGAACGGCGACCTACACAGGCATCGCAGCCGGAGCATACGTCTCAAGCTACGGTACCGATATCCCGATCCCGGGTGTGGGAACCGTCCCTGGCTCGGTGGGGGTCGGTGACTACCGTGGCCAGGTTAGCCTGGTCGCAGACTTCGGGCAGGGCAGCGTGTCCGGACAAATCGATAACATTTCCATTGACGGTGTGGTCGTGACCCCCATGGGTGTCATACACCCGGTGGACGGTGAGCGTACCTATACGATTCATCTGGAGGCTGCCGGCATCAGCCAGAACGGACGGGTATCCGGTCTCAATGTCAGTGTGACTCATCCCATGTTGACGATCACAGGATCAAGTGGCGCCTGGGCCAGCCAGTTTTCCACGCAGGATGGCAGCCAGGGGCATCCGCGCGCGATGGCCGGCACCCATGCAGGGCATTTTGAAACGGCCGGTGGCACAGAATCAAGTTTTGCAGGTGCACACTACGGGGCCAGCGAGAGATTCGACTGAGCTGTATGTCGCACCGTTAACCAATCAGGCTATCTAGGGCATTCACTAGTGCCAGATGCTAGTGCACTGGACCGCTAGGTGGGCACAGTTCACAAAAGCACAGTGACCAACGTGAGTAAGTCGTGATGCAAATTTATTGGCCTGTGATACTTTGAAAATCGAAAATAAGGGAAATCATAATGCCGATTTATGAAAGATCTACCAAGGAATTGATGCACGATTTTGCGGCCCAAAAGCTAACGCTTGGCCAGGTGTTCTCTCGCAAGGATGCGGTTCGCTGGTTTGCAGATCACTATCCAAAAATAAAGAGCAACACCGTCGGGATGCATGTGGAGGGCATGTCTGTGAATTCTCTTAGTCGACGACATCACCCCAGTGTGAAGCCAGATGCAGGCTACGACCTGTTTTTCAAATTGGGTCCAAGTGAATTCCGCTTATGGGACCCCGAAAAAGATCCAGCCCCCCGCTACAAAGCCGATCTTGAGGCAGATAGTGCAGGAAACATTGCCGAGACGGGTGATACTGCAGAGGAAGCTGACCTTGGGTCGCGCAAGTTCGCATTCGAGCGGGACCTCCAAAACTATCTTGCCCAAAATCTCGGGCTTCTGGAACCCAGGCTGAAGCTCTACGAGGATGAGGACGGAGTATTCAACGGAATTGAGTTTCCTGCGGGCCAGCGCCGCATCGATATTCTTGCAGTTGGTGCCGACGATGCCTACGTAGTGATTGAGACCAAGGTTTCCCGCGCCTACGACCGAGTCGTGGGCCAGATTCTTCGATACATGGGCTGGGTTAAAGAGAACCTCGCCGGCGATGCCCCGGTCAGGGGTATCATCGTCGCCAGCGAGATTTCCGAGGACCTTATCCTGGCAACTTCCTCCATCGGGAACATCCAGCTCGTAGAATACGAAATTTCATTCTCGCTTAAGTCCATTTCGCGTCAATGACCCAACATACATATTAGGGTAAGCATACAAACACACCGTCATACACGGCACTAGGCACACTTGGCGCCTAACGATCTTCGGGCTGGATATTCTTAACCGCATCGGTAAAGTCGCGGATCTCCTCGGCGCTGTAGCGGGTATGAACGCGCTTTGTGGAGGCAGGCTGGCTCGAAAGACCGACCCCACTTCTGCGCGCTGTTTTTGGCCGGATCGGGCGCGCCACAAGTCCCCCTCCACAGTTGGGGCATACATTGTTGAGCACGTGCTCCGCACAGTCCTTGCAATACGTGCATTCATAGGAGCAGATGCGCGCCTTGGTGGAGGCCGGTGGCAGGTCCTTGTCGCACACTTCGCAGTTGGGTCTGAGTTCAAGCACGAATGGTTACTTCTCCTGGTCGAAATTCCGCAGTGGGCTGAAGGAAGATGATAGCAATGCAGGTAAATGAAATCCTGAACCGTTGTATTAAGTGCCGAAACATCGGAGAGGGGTTGACACCTCATCTTATTTGCAAGAGGCTCTAAAGTGAATGAGAACAGCAACAAAAAAGATAATTCAGCGCCGAATCTATGCCATGACGGCTATCACCGGTGCGATCTTGTTTTTTGGCTACGATCTGATTGAGGATGCATTCATCGAGCATGAATACCTGACGGCTCACTTCATTATCGAACTGATCGTCTTCGTCGGAGTGTCTATAGCGCTGGTGATCAGTGCGCGCGACCTGATTCATTTGAGGGACCTGCTCGACATTGAGAAGAAACGAAACCAGGCGCTGTCCGGGGCTCTTGCAGACAGCATCAATGCCCAGCTGGAGGAGTGGCACATGACTCACTCGGAATATGAAATATCCTGGCTGATCATAAAAGGCTACAGCTTCTCAGAGATTGCACTCTTGCGCGGCGTAAAGGAAAACACCGCCCGATTCCAGGCTACATCCATCTACTCGAAGGCCGGCGTCAAGGGGCGTGCTGAATTTGTTGCTGAGGTCTTTCAGCCGTTGCTGTTATCCATTCCTGATGACCTCTCCGAGCTTGATCAGTAAGCAAAGCCTGGATCCGGACTGCACTGAGCGCCTGGACCTGAGAGAGGCATGGCGCGGTTTCGTGTTCATCAAAATCCGATGTTAGCACTCAGGGGTGCGCTGACAATTTTCTTACCTGGGGCTGCCAAACGTCAGTATGGAGAGGCCTTCGACGGTGGTGCCAGGGGCCAATGCTCTATCCATTCCAGTGGTCGACATGGCAACTACTCCCGTAGCGCACCGAAGACGCCTCTCAATTCATTTCGCTTAAATTTACCGCCCGCGCCTTCGTGCCCATTGCCATAGAATGCACCGTCAATGGAATCCGACCCGCTCGTATGTTGGAACGCGCCATTGCTCATGCCCAAATCTCGCCATACCATGTCACTATGACCTTCCGTCAAGTTAGTGAAATCGACATCCAGCGTGACGGAACTGAAGTCGACCTCAAGTCGGGCCTGACCACTTACCGGAACACCCAGACTGTCATCCTCCGTTTCGTACGCACGTAGTCTGCCAGACCAGACTGCTGACCCGTCTACCGGGTTTGTGCCCGAAGGGGTGCCTTCAATGTGTAGAGAATAGGGTGGGTTGCTGCCGCTGTCATCGCGGATGCTGACTCTGAACAGTGTTTGACTGCCATCACGGGCCCAGAATCCCCAGTTATTGAAAGAGTAGCTGGATCCTGTTTTGAAGTAGCTGCCTTGTTCGCTGAGTGCCAGCTGAGAGTCCCCGATAACTGATTGGATATCTTGTGGAGCTTCAGAGGAGTTGGAGTCCCCGTCCCCATCACCGTCACCGTCACCATCACCGTCACCGTCACCGTCAC
>JAPOQE010000145.1 GCA_026710875.1 Gammaproteobacteria bacterium
CAGCGCGATGGACCCCGCGTGATCAGGGTGGGCGTGTATAAAGTTTTCGCAGGCTACTGTCATCGCCGCAATACTGGATTTCATGTCGGCAGCGCCGCGCCCGTAAAGACAGCGGTCACGAATGACAGGTTCAAACGGCGGTGAGTTCCAGCGTGCTTCGGGTCCCGGGGGTACGACATCGGTGTGTCCGGCAAATGCCAGCAGCGGCGGCTTGCTTCCACGGCGCAGCCAAAGATTGCTGACCTGGCCAGAGTCCATGTTCTCGGCCTCAAATCCGCAGGCCTTGAGACGGTCACCGATCAGGGTTTGGCAGCCACAGTCTTCGGGGGTGACCGAGGGTTGGCGTATCAGTTCCTTGGCAAGTTCAAGAGCGGCAGACATGGCGAAGAATATTATAGGCTGGCCCGCATGCGGGATACATGCAGCGGTTCGTCTCAGTTCACGCTACGCAACAGCTCGTTGATACCCACCTTGCTGAGGGTTTTTTCATCCACCTGCTTGACGATGACTGCGCAGTACAGGCTATGCGTGCCATCCTTGGACGGGAGGTTTCCAGATACCACCACAGAGCCTGCCGGAATGCGTCCATAGCTGACCATGCCGGTCTCGCGATGATAGATTCGCGTGCTTTTACCAATGTATACGCCCATCGATATCACGGAGCCTTTTTCCACGATCACGCCTTCGACGACCTCGGAACGCGCACCGACGAAACAGTTGTCCTCGATAATCGTGGGAGCGGCCTGCAGGGGTTCGAGTACGCCACCGATGCCTACCCCCCCGGACAGGTGCACGTTTTTGCCGATTTGCGCACACGAGCCGACCGTGGCCCATGTATCCACCATGGTTCCGGAGTCTACATAGGCACCAATGTTGACGTAGCTCGGCATGAGAACCACATCCGGGGCGATGTACGCCCCGTGGCGCGCCATTGCAGGCGGTACGATTCGTGCCCCCTGCTCGCGGATCGCCGCATCATCCATCTGCGAATACTTGCCGGCTACCTTGTCGTAGTACTTGGTAAATCCTGCATCAATGACACGGTTTTCGTGGATCCGGAATGAAAGCAGAACCGCTTTCTTAAGCCATTCATGTACCACCCAGTCGCCGTTCTTTTTTTCTGCAACACGCAGTTCCCCGCGATCCAGTTGCCCGAGTACGTGCTCGACGGCCTCCCGGGTCTTGGCATCCACGGAGGCTGGAGAAATTTCACCTCTGCGCTCAAAGGCCTGTTCTATTGTTTCCTGACTGGGGTGACTCATAATTCTTTCCTTTACCTGGTGATTTCCAGTAAAAAATCCCGAATTCGGCCCGCAGCATGCAAGCATTCCTCTTTCGTTGCAACCAGTGCCATTCGTACCCGCCTGTGGCCCGGGTTGTGTCCCGCCACTGTACGTGCCAGGTAACTGCCGGGCAATGTTAGAACATTTTTCTTCGAATGAAGTAAGCGGGTGAACTCCTGGTCATCCATTGCCAGCTCCGGCCACAGGTAAAAGCCCGCTTGCGGCAGCTCACAGGGAAGGGTACCTTCAAGGACCTTTTGCACGGCAACGAATTTTTCCTGGTACAGCGCACGGTTTTCGATCACGTGATCTTCATCCGACCATGCGGCAATGCTTGCCTTCTGCACGGGCAATGACAGTGTACAGCCATGATAGGTGCGGTATTGCAGGAACCGCTCGATCAGTCGCGCATCACCTGCGACAAAACCTGAGCGCATCCCGGGCGCGTTGGAGCGTTTCGACAGGCTGTAGAATGCAAGGCAATTCTGCAGGCTATCATCCCCGCCACGCTGGCATGCCTGCAGCAATCCCACCGGCGGTGGGCTGCCCGGGGGATAGATTTCCGAGTAGCACTCATCCGAGGCGATGACGAAATCGTACCGCCGTGAGAACTCAACCAGCTTTTGCAGGGTGGCCTGTGGAGCGAGTTGTCCAGAAGGGTTGGCCGGTGTACACAGGTACACCAGCTGGACACGATCCCAGATCGTATCCTCCAGGTCCCACAGGGCAGGGATGTCTCCTGCCACCACCTCGCCGTCATAGTAGACCGGCTGTGCGCCGGCGAGCAACGCTGCACCTTCATAGATCTGGTAAAAGGGATTCGGGATCAGGACAACGGGGTCTTTTGCAGGATCGACCATGCATTGCGCACAGGCAAACAGGGCCTCGCGTGTGCCATTGACGGGCAGCACGTTTCTGTCCTCGTGAATGACATCACCTGGCAGTGCGAAACGCTTCGCAAGCCAGCGGGAAAATGTCGAACGCAGGGCCTGTGAGCCACGTGTCGTCGGATACCGGTTCAACTGTGTCAGCGTTTCGCTGTAGGCATCCAGGATACATTGCGGGGTTGCGTGCCGGGGCTCCCCAACGGCTAAAGAAACCCGTGGCATATCCCCCTTGTGGGGATGAGGCTCAATCAGCCGGTTGAGCTTCTCGAACGGATAGCTCTGCAGCTTTTGCAGGTACGGGTTCATGTTTTAGGTGTGACACCCTGATAGACAGGATCAAATTGCAGGGCGCTTGGTGTCATTGCAGGCATTGCCGGATGGCATGATCCAGCCCCTGCTGCTGCGAGGGATCCAGCGGCTGGTTGTCCAGGGTGCTGATCTGGAAGATGTTATGTACGCGTTCCCCGAGTTTTGAGATCTGCGCATTGTGTATTGAGATATTGCAGTCCATGAAAGCGTTGCCGAGGCTCGCCAGAAGACCTGGAAAGTCCGGAGCTTTCAGGTCCATAGTGGTGTAGTCGTGGTTCGGGCTGTGTTCATACTGGGTTCTGATGGGCACCTGCATCTCGCGGATTTTTCTTGGCAGATCCTGACTCACCGAGATTGAGATCCGGCTGGGATGTTTGAGAACCGCAGCCAGTTTATCCGCAAGCTGCCTACATTGGTCCGTGTCACTGATGGGACCACCATCCTCACCCAGTACCAGGAAGGTGTCCAGGGCATGTCCTTTCCTGGAGGTAATGATCCGTGCATGCACGATGGTCAGCCCGAGTTTTGACAGGGCAGAAGTGATGTGCGCGAACAGGTAGTTGCGGTCGTTGCAGTAGATGAATATTTCAGTCGCGCCCCGTGCACTGTACTGGTGGATATTGACCACTACCTCGCCATCGGACCCATGCTCGAATATCGCGCTTGCCTGACGTGCGACTTCATCGTCGGAGTGGCGCAGGAAATAGTCCTCCTCGAGTTCCTCCCAGAAGGTGAGGCAGCGGTCCCGGGCGATCCCTTGCCGGTCCAGATGTTGCAGCGCCGAAGCTTTTACTTCCTGAATGAGTTCCTTGGGCTCGACCGGAGAATCAAGTCCATGGTGCAGGAATTGCGAGGTGTTCTGGTACAGATCTGCCAGCAGGGTGCTGCGCCAGCTGTCCCAGAGTTTGGGGTTGGTCCCCCGTATGTCGGCTATGGTCAGCAGATACAGATAATGTAAACGTACGAGGTTGCCTACATTCTCGGCAAAATCCTTCAGCACGCCAGGATCATTTGTATCGCTGTGCTGTGCGGTTTTCGACATCACCAGGTGGTTTTCGACCAGCCAGCCGACCAGATTCGCATCAAAGGTGCTGAGATGATGATCCAGGCAAAAGGTGCGGGCATCTTTCGCACCCATTTCCGAGTGATCGCCACCGCGGCCCTTGGCAATATCATGAAAAAGTGCAGCGAGATAGAGGATCAGGGCTTTGGGTGTTTGCGTGAACACATCGTGGTACGTGTCGAGTTCATCACCCGATGAGGGCGCGCCGAACCGGCAGGTATTTTCAAAAACGCGCAGTGTGTGTTCCTCGACGGTATACACATGGTACAGGTCAAACTGCATTCTCCCCGTGACGGCATCAAAGCTTGGCCAATATCTGCCGAGCACGCCGAGTTGTGCCATTCGCCGGACCTCGCGGCCGTTGGTAATCGGGTGATTGAGGATCGCGATAAACAGTTTGCGATTGTCGTCATTGTGCCGGAACGTGTCGTCGATCAGGTCCAGATGATCGAGCAGCAACTGGATGAGTCCGTCGCTTGGTCCGCTCAACTGGCTGTGCTGTTGCAGCAGTCGGAATAACTTCAGGATGGCAGAGGGATCCTGTTTGAAAATGTTTGCGGATCGGGCTTCCAGCTGGCTGCCCCGAATCTGAAAGCATTCATCGATCAGTCGGGCACGGCGTCGCAGCAGGGATGGAAATATGTTGGAGCGCAGCCGTTTGACGATGATTTCCGCAAGATTGGACAGCTGGTTAGTGGTTCGATAAAACACCTGCATGAAGGCTTCCACCTGAAGATTGCGCTGCGGGTTGTCAAAGCCCAGCAAGGAGGCCACACCATGCTGATAGTCAAACAGCAGCCGGTCTTCGCCCCGGCCGGTATGCAGGTGCAGCGCATAGCGGACACGGGCCAGGGTAATGTAGGCTTCCTGCAGGGCCAGAAGCTCACTCCCGGTCAGGAAATTCTTGTCCATCAACTCTTCGAAACTGCCCGTTTTGAAGTGGCGATTGGTCAACCAGCGAAGGGTGTGGAGGTCGCGCAGGCTGCCCGGGTTTTCCTTGACGTTGGGCTCGAGGTGATTTGCGGTATCTCCGAACTTGTGGCGGCGTGATTCCAGCTCTGCAGTCTTGGCGTTGAAATACTTCTTGCTAGGCCAAACCTTGTTGCTGTGGATCAGCGTGACAAACCGGTCATACAGTTGCCTGTTTCCGGACAGGTAGCCGTGTTCCATCAGGCAGGTCATGACCGTGACATCCATGCGCGCTTCACTCACGCATTCCTTCAGGGTGCGCACGGACTGGGCGACCGGGAGCTTGATATCCCAGAGCAGGGTCAGAAACGTCTTGACCTTCTGCTTGGTCTGCTCATCACACCCCTTGTCGAGAAGGATCATGATGTCGATGTCAGAGCCCGGAAACAGTTCGCGGCGCCCGTAGCCCCCGACAGCCACCAGCGCCGCCATGTGGTTGGATACCTGGCATTGCTGCCACAGGTTTCGCAGCAGCTCATCCGCCATGTAGGTGTTCAGCGCAATCAGCTCATAGATGTCGGCATGCGGGTCAAAATTCTCGCGCTGTGCCTTGCGGGTCGCGCTGATGAATTCCCGGTACTGCGCAACACTCAGGCGCTTGCGTGCCTGAATATCGGCAAACCGTGCGGGCAGCGACCTGCGCTTGAGTACTTCTGGGATGTTGATGTCCTGCATGGCGTCAGCCTGGTGATGTCGAGCGTTCGGATGCCGAGCCTTACATACCGTTCAGATCTTCCTCGCTGCGCAGGGTAAGTACTTCATGCCCCTTTTCAGTCACGAGAATCGTGTGTTCCCACTGCGCAGAAAGGCTGTGGTCCTTGGTGACCACGGTCCAGCGGTCCGGCAGCAGGCGAACGTTGCGTTTCCCCGCATTGACCATCGGTTCAATGGTGAAGGTCATCCCGGGTTGCAGTCGCAGACCGGTATTGGGTTTTCCATAATGAAGTACCTGTGGGTCCTCATGAAACACGCGCCCGATGCCATGACCGCAATACTCCCGCACCACGGAGAAGCGCTGGCGCTCCACAAAGCTTTGAATGGCATGCCCGATGTCCCCGAGCCTGGCGCCGGGCTTCACTTCCCGGATGCCGAGTTTCAGGGCCTCGTAGGTGAGGTCAACGAGTCGCCTGGCGAGCACGGTGGGCTTGCCGAGAAAAAACATTTTGCTGGTATCCCCGTGAAAGCCGTCCTTGATCACGGTCACGTCAATATTGACAATATCGCCATTTTTCAAAGTGCGCTCACCCGGAATCCCGTGGCACACCTGGTGGTTCACCGAGGTGCAAATCGATTTCGGGAAACCCCGGTAATTGAGTGGGGCCGGAGTCGCCTTTTGCACGTCGACAATGTACTCATGACAGATGCGGTCAAGCTCCAGTGTACTGACCCCGGCGACGACGTGAGGTCCGATCATCTCCAGCACCTCGGAAGCGAGCCTGCCGGCCGTTCGCATTTTCTGTATTTCTTCAGCAGATTTAATCGATACGCCCATGATATTGGTCAGGATGGTACAGGTGTCGGATCGTGGGTTCGGGTCATTGTTCCAAGCAAGCAGCCATGTTATAAAGGGCGCGCATTTTGTACAAACACTAAATTCACACACGTATCGTCACATGTGGTTGGGTGCCCCTGATCGGGTTTCCACATGGGGTGCGTGGAGGATCAACCCATAGGAGCATTATACAACATGGCGAGTGTCACTATGCGCCAGATGCTGGAAGCTGGCGTACACTTTGGGCATCAGACGCGCTACTGGAATCCGAAAATGAGTCCTTACATTTTCGGAGAGCGCAACAAAATCCACATCATCAATCTTGAGAAAACATTGCCCATGTTTCTCGATGCAGCAGCATTCCTGGGCAAGATGGCAGCCAACAAGGGAACGGTTCTGTTTGTCGGCACTAAACGCTCGGCACGGGATTCGATTCGAGAGGAGGCCGTGCGCTGTGGCATGCCCTATGTCAATCACCGTTGGCTGGGCGGCATGCTGACCAACTTCAAAACTGTCAGCAAGTCCATACAACGCTTGCAGGAACTCGAACAGATCGCCGGAGGCGAGGGCATCGAGCGGCTCAGAAAAAAGGAATTGCTGATGCTCAAGCGAGAACTGTTCAAGCTGGAGCGCAGCCTGGGAGGGATTAAGGACATGCAGACCTTGCCCGATGCGTTGTTCGTAATTGATGTCGGTTACGAGGCCATTGCCGTAAGTGAGGCCAACAAGCTGGGCATTCCAGTGGTTGCCATCGTCGACAGCAACAATAAGGTAGACGGTGTGGATTACGTCATCCCGGGGAATGATGATGCGATTCGTGCCATCAAGCTCTTCTCTACGCATATGGCGAATGCCATCCTGGAAGGCAAGGAAAGTACCCAGGTCATGAGTGGAGATGAGGACGAGTTCGTAGAAGTTGATGCTACCGGCAAGGTAGCTGAGGTCGATGGGAAAGAGAAGCCGGTAGCCAAGCAGAAGGTTACGGTGAAAAGAAAAGCGGGTGCGAAAGCCGCACCGAAAACCGCAGTGAAAGCAAAAGCTGCCGATAAAGCCGAGGCCACCAAGAAAGCGAAGACTGCTGAAAAACCCAAGGCTGCCGAAGAGCCCAAGGCTGCCGAAGAGCCCAAGGCTGCCGAAGAGCCCAAGGCTGCCGAAGAGCCCAAGGCTGCCGAAGAGCCCAAGGCTGCCGAAGAGCCCAAGGCTGCTGAAGAGCCCAAGGCTGCTGAAGAGCCCAAGGCTTCAGAGAATTCAAACGCAGGTGAAAAGAGTGAATCCGCGGAAAATTCTGAGGATGCAGGAAAGGTTGAAGCAGAGGCAAGCACCAAGGCTGCAGATAAAACAAAATCCACAGATGAATCGGATGATGCAGCGGAAACAAGTGAAAAGACAGCTTGAATGCTAGCGATACAGGCAATCACAGGAGAACTCTGGGAAGAACAATGCAGATAACAGCAACGATGGTAAAAGAGCTGCGCGAACGAACTGGCGCCGGCATGATGGAATGCAAGAAGGCACTGCAGGAAAGCAGTGGGAATATCGATACGGCCATTGAGCAGATGCGGAAAATCGGACAGGCCAAAGCAGATAAGAAAGCCAGTCGTATCGCAGCGGATGGCATGGTGGTCCTGGCAATTTCACCCGATGGCAGGCAAGCCTCCCTGGTCGAGGTGAATTGTGAAACCGATTTTGTCGCCAAGGACAAGCAGTTCCAGGCATTTTGTGCACAGCTGGCGGATCTCGTGTTGGGCAGTGACATCACCACTGTCGAGGCACTGGGTGGCGCCACGCTGGAATCAGGTCTCAGTGCCGAGCAGGCACGCTTGGAGTTGGTGACCAAGATTGGCGAGAATATCCGCATACGCCGTTTGGAAAATATGCGCAGCGAGCATGCGATAGCAGGCTACCTACATGGCAACCGCATTGGTGTGCTTGTCGATTATTCCGGTGGTGATGCTGACGTGGGCCGGGATGTAGCCATGCACATTGCAGCTAGCAGGCCAGTCTGCGTTTCGGAAAAAGACGTGGATGAGACGGCGCTTGCCAAGGAGCGGGAAATCTTCAAGGCACAGGCCGAGTCAAGCGGCAAGCCCGCGAACATTGTCGAGAAAATAGTAGAAGGGCGACTGAAGAAATATCTGAAGGAGATCACATTGCTGGGTCAGCCGTTTGTAAAGGATACGGATCAGTCCGTGGGCCAGTTGCTGAAGAGTTCAAATGCGGAAGTTGCCGGGTTTGTACGTTTTGAAGTGGGCGAGGGGCTGGAGAAGAGATCGGACAACTTTGTCGATGAGGTAATGGGGCAGGTCAAGCAGAGCGAGAATTAGGCGACCCGATCGAATTCCTTCAGCGCTAGGCAGGTAGTGGGGGTGCGCAGTGATTGACGAGATACAAAAGCATACACAAGAGCGTATGCGCAAGAGCACTGACTCGCTGAAACACGAGTTATCAAGGGTGCGTACTGGCCGTGCGAGTGCAAACCTGCTGGACCATGTCATGGTGGAGTACTATGGCAATTCGGTTCCGATCAACCAGACGGCCACCGTAGCGGTGGAGGATGCGCGTACGATTTCGATCACACCCTGGGAAAATTCTCTCATCCCCGTCATTGAAAAAGCCATCATGAGTTCAGACCTTGGTCTGAATCCCACAACGGCCGGCACGGTCATCCGAGTGATTGTCCCTCCACTGACCGAGGAGAGACGCAAGAGCCTGATACGCATGGTGGAAGGCGAGGCCGAGAAGTCACGTGTAGCCATTCGGAATATTCGTCGGGATGCAAACACGGACCTTAAGGAATTACTGAAGGAAAAAGAAATTACAGAAGACGAGAGTCATCATGCTCAGGCTGAAATCCAGAAGCTCACGGACCAGTACGTGGGAGAAATCGATTTGATACTGCAGCAAAAAGAAAAAGACCTGATGACTGTCTAGAGCCCCAGTACTTCAGGTGCCTGTATCCGATCACATGTCAAACAAGCCTGCCTTAGAACATGTTGCCATCATCATGGATGGCAACGGAAGATGGGCGAAGAAGCGCAATCTGCCACGCACTGCCGGGCACAGGCAGGGCATCAAGGCAACACAGGCAATTATCGAGGCCTGTGTTCAGCATGAAATCAAATACCTGACCTTGTTCGCATTCAGCAGTGAGAACTGGAATAGGCCGAAATCCGAGATTTCTGTACTCATGGACCTGTTTGTGGAATCACTGCAGAGCGAAGTGGACACCCTGAACGAAAAAGGGGTCTGCCTGCGATTTTTGGGTCACCGACCTGCTTTCTCGAACGGACTTTGCAAGCATGTGCAACAGGCCGAAGAGTTGACACGAACCAATAGTGAGTTGGTTTTGAGCATTGCCATGGGTTATGGAGGCCGTTGGGATATCCTTCAGGCAGTGGAACACATCGTTGCGGATGTGCTGGACAAGAGGTTGGCAGCCGAGGATATCGACGAAGTGCTGTTGGAGAATCGGCTGGTTACCGCAGGCATACCGGCACCTGACCTGTTTATCCGTACGGGTGGCGAAAAGCGCATCAGTAATTTTTTGTTATGGCAGCTGGCATATACGGAGCTCTATTTCAGTGATGTCCTGTGGCCGGACTTCAATCCGCAAGAACTGGAAAAGGCATTCGAAAATTATCGTGTAAGGCAGCGAAGGTTTGGTCTTATACAAGAGCAGCTTGTGTGACCTGGCCGTGCTCAGGCAGCGGGTCATCACAGCAGTCGCTCTCGGAGCAGGGATCCTTTCCTGCATCCTGTTTTTGCCCGGTCATTGGCTGGCGCTGATTTTCGCATTGGTCACGTTGCTGGCCGCCTGGGAATGGGCCGGCCTGATCGGATTGCCAGGCAACCTGTTCAAAACGGTCTATGTCATCGCAGTTGCCGTCCTGTTGTTTGCCGCGTGGGTGTATGAGGAGCATGCCCGGACGGTATTCCTGATTGCCGTATTTTGGTGGGTCGCCTGCGTCATTCTGGTCGCTGTCTATGAGTCAAGTTGGCTTCATGCTGGCTGGTTGTGGGGGTTACTGGGACTTTCAGGATTTGTCGTGCTGGTGCCGACCTGGCTTGGCCTGGTACATCTGCATGGACAAGGTCCGGGACTGCTGATCTTTTTGATGGCACTGGTCAGCGTGGCGGATAGTGCCGCCTATTTTGCAGGTCATCGATTCGGGAAAACGAAACTTGCACCTGAACTGAGTCCCGGAAAGACACGGGAAGGTTTGTGGGGTGCCCTGCTGGCTTGTCTTGTGTTCACAATCATCGGCGTATATGCACTCGGACTGGACAAGGCAGTGTGGGTCTATTTTGTTTGTCTCAGCCTGATCTGCGTGTTGCTTGCGGCAGTCGGTGACCTGTATGAAAGTCTTTTGAAACGCAGGGCCGGAGCCAAGGATAGTGGAACGATTTTGCCCGGTCACGGAGGTGTACTCGACAGGATTGACGGCCTGACTGCGGCGGCTCCCTGTTTCATGTTTGGGGTATACTGGTTTCATGGTTGAAGTACAGACTAGTAGTAGTCCTGCGCCATCAGATGTGGCGCATGTCTCCATACTCGGCGCCACTGGTTCGGTGGGTGTGAATACCCTGGACGTAATCGAGCGTCATGAAGCGAAATTTTCTGTAACCGCACTGACTGCCAACAACAACATTGACCTGTTGTTTGACCAGTGTCTCAAGTTTCATCCAGAGGTGGCTGTCGTTGCCAATGAGGACCTGGTTGACCAGTTCAGCGCCAAGTTCAATGGCAGCAGCTACAAGCCGGATATTCATTCGGGCAACCAGGGGTTGGAACTTGCCGCAAGCCTGAGCGAGGTCGATTTCGTCATGGCTGCAATCGTGGGTGCGGCGGGTCTGCCGGCGACACTGGCCGCTGCGCGGGCTGGAAAACGCACGCTGCTTGCCAACAAGGAAGCTCTGGTCATGTCGGGCAGCCTGTTGATCAATGCTGCCAGAAGTCATGCGGCCGAGCTGCTGCCGATCGACAGTGAGCATAATGCCGTGTTTCAGTGCCTGTCCGGCAGCAATGAATGTGACGTTGAAAGAATTATCCTGACGGCCTCCGGCGGGCCTTTCTTGAAGCTGCCCCTGGACGAGTTTGCTGCGGTCACACCCGAGCAGGCGGTTGCCCATCCAAACTGGGAGATGGGTAAAAAGATTTCTGTGGACTCGGCCACGATGATGAACAAGGGTCTGGAAATCATAGAGGCGTGCATGCTCTTTGAAAAAAATGCAGATGAAATCGAGGTGGTGATCCATCCGCAATCCATCATCCATTCACTGGTGGCCTACGTGGATGGCTCCCTGATCGCACACCTGGCTTATCCGGACATGCGGGTACCGATTGCACATGCACTGGCCTGGCCGCAGCGCATCCAATCGGGGATCGGAACCATTGATCTTGCCAAGCTCGGCCCGCTGGAGTTTCACGCTCCCGACCGTAACCGGTTCCCTTGTTTGCAGTTGGCCTATCAGGCACTGGAGGCGGGTGGCAGTGCGGCCATCATCCTGAATGCCGCCAACGAAGTGGCCGTGGCGAGCTTCCTGCATTCCGAAATCCGTTTTACGGAAATTCCACAGGTCATTGATCAGGCATTGCAGCACATCGCGCATGAAAATGTGCTGGAACTGGAGACAATCCTTGCAAAGGACCAGGAAACACGTACCTACACCAGGGCGTATATTGAACAGTCGGTGAGGCCTTCGTGATGCAGATACTGGGCTATCTGCTGGCATTTGTGGCCGTGATCGGCATCATTGTCACCGTCCATGAATTCGGACATTGCTGGGTAGCCAAAAAGCTCGGCGTGAAAGTACTGCGTTTTTCGATCGGACTGGGCAAACCGGTCTGGTCCCGCCGTGTTGGCGAAACCGAGTATGTGCTGGCCAGTATACCGCTGGGTGGCTACGTGAAGATGCTCGATGAGCGCGAAGACAAGGTTGCAGAGCATGAGAAACATCGCGCTTTCAACCTCCAGCCGGTAGGAACCCGGTTTGCCATTGTATCGGCAGGCCCCCTGTTCAATTTCATTTTTGCAGTATTTGCGTACTGGCTCACTTTTGTCGTCGGGGTTGAGGGCACCCGGCCTACCGTGGGCGAGGTTTCACCTCAAAGCATTGCCTGGCAGGCGGAGATTCGTGCCGACGATACCTTTGTCTCGGTGGAAGGGGTACCGGTGCATACCTGGCAGCAAACGGCCATACAGTTGCTCAACGGGGCGCTGGAATCCGGTCAGGTGCGTGCAGGTCTGCAGAGCCAGGAATCCGGTACGAAGGCGGTTACACTGGACCTGAACGATACCCGACAGCTGTTATCAGAGGGGAATTTGCTTGAAAGCCTGGGTATTCCGCCCGGGCGGTATGCGTTTGAGCCGGTGTTCGGCAAACTCACCCCCGGGGTTGCCAAGACTGCCGGAATACAGGAAGGCGATCGGGTGATCCGTCTGGATGGCGAGCCGGTGGAGAGCTGGGAGCATTTGGTGCAGTACATTCAGGAAAGGCCGGGTGTGCCGGTAAGCGTGGTGGTCGAGCGTGATCATCGCCCTCTGGAATTCGAGTTGATCCCGGATGCGGACCGGCGCGATGGCCAAACCATTGGTCGCGTAGGTGCCTATCCATTTGTGGACCAGGTACTGCTGGAGCAGCAAAGGGTTGTTGTGCGCTATAATCCGCTTGATGCCGTACCCAGGAGCCTTGTGAAAACCTGGGAGGTATCGATCCTGACGCTCAAGCTCCTGTGGGAACTGGTCAAGGGTGAAGCTTCCCTGAAAAATATCAGTGGCCCGGTAACGATTGCCGAGTATGCTGGACTATCGGCAGCGATCGGGTTTTCTGCCTTTGTAGGTGCACTGGCGATCATCAGCATCAGTATCGGCATACTGAACTTGTTGCCGATTCCTCTGCTGGACGGTGGCCACCTGTTTTATTATCTCATTGAGATCTTGAAAGGCAGTGCGGTGTCCGAGCAGACACAGGTCATGGGTCAGCGCTTGGGTATAATGATGTTGGCCGGATTGATGGGCTTGGCTTTTTATAACGACATATATCGACTGCTTCAGTAGATAAATACATAACAAGAATACTGTCCATGTGCTTCTTTAGAAGATTTGCTCTAGTTTGCCTGTTTGCCATGCTGACGCTGCCGGTGCAGGGTGACAGCTTTCGCGTGCAGGATATCCAGGTCCAGGGCCTGGAGCGTATCGAGGCCGGTACGGTGTTTACCTATTTGCCTGTCAAGGTCGGCGACCTGGTGGATGAAGACCAGACCGCACAGATTGTCCGGGAGCTGTACAAGACCGGCCTGTTCAAAAGCATCGAGTTGCGCCGTGAACAAAACATTCTGGTCGTTGTTGTGCAGGAAAGACCCGGCATCGCCAGTATCACCTTTGACGGCAACAAGATCCTCGATGATGAGCAGTTGACCGAGGTACTTGATGATATCGGCATTGCCAGCGGTCGGGTATTCAACCGCACTGTACTCGAACGCCTGGAGGGCGAGCTCCTCCAGCAATACTACGCATTCGGCAAATATAACGTTGAAATAGAAACCACGGTCAATGAATTGCCACGTAACCGGGTGGATGTCAGCATACTGATCGTTGAAGGTGATGTGGCGACAATCAAGCAGATCAAGATTGTCGGCAACAAGAGCTTTGATACCGAGACGCTGACTGAGGATTTCGAGTCCGGGGTGAAGCCCTGGTACAAGCTGTTCGACTCGCGTGACCGCTATGCCAAACCAAAACTGCAGGGCGATCTGGAGACCCTGCGGTCACACTATCTGAATCACGGCTACATGAAATTCGACATCAAGTCTACACAAGTCTCACTCAGCCCGGACAAGGAGGAGATTTTTATCACCATCAACGTTGACGAGGGTGATCAGTACACACTGGAAGAGATCGAGCTTGCCGGAAACCTGATCCTCCCGGAGGAACATCTCAGGGCCCTGCTGTTCTTTTCCCCGGGAGAAATCTTCTCGCGTACAAAGGTGATTTCCTCCACTGAGGCGATTATGAACGTGTTGGGTAATGAGGGGTATGCCTTCCCCAATGTGAACCCTGTACCTGAGCTGAATGAGGAAACTAAAACCGTGAAGGTCACACTCTTTGTCGACCCCGGCAAGCGCACCTACGTGCGAAGGATCAATTTCAGAGGTCACAAGATTACCCGGGATGAGGTCTATCGAAGAGAGATGCGGCAAATGGAAGGTGGCTGGTTTTCCCAGACTGATGTTGAAAATTCAAGACGCAGAATCCGGAGGCTGTCGCATGTGGAGGAGGTCGAGGTGGAAACCCAGCGTGTACCGGGCGTGGAGGACATGGTCGACCTGGAATTCGATATCAAGGAAAGGTTGGCGGGGAGCTTCAATATCGGTGCCGGCTATTCCGACAGCCAGGGAGCCGTCTTCTCTACCAGCGTGAGCCAGGAAAACTTTCTCGGCACAGGCAAGACGGTTTCATTTTCGATCAATACCAGCAAGGTCAACACGATCTATGCGTTGAACTATGTGAATCCCTACTACACCATTGATGGTGTAAGCCGGGGATTTGGGTTCAACTATGTGAAATCGGATGCGAACGAGGCCGATATTTCGGATTTCAGTACTGACCAGTTCAGCCTCAGCACGAGTTACGGCATTCCTCTGACGGAAGTGGACCGCATCAGTGCCTTCGCGCAAGTCAGCCGCACTTCGGTTACCACCGGTTTCAACACCGCGCAGGAAGTCCTCGATTTTATTGATGAAAATGGCGACGATTACTCCAACCTCACGCTGTCCTCCAGTTTTGTGCATGACACGCGTGATCGAAGGCTGTTTCCCAACACCGGAAACCGCCAGCGTGCCGGCGTGGAATTCACCGCCCCGGGCAGTGACCTCGAGTTTTACAAACTCAGTTACAGCAACGCTTTTTATTACCCCCTGAACCAGACTTTCATCCTGTCGTTTGGCAGCGAAGTGGGCTACGGTGATGTCTATTCGGGCGACGGCGATTTGCCGTTTTTCGAAAAGTTCTATGCAGGCGGAATCCGCACGGTGCGAGGTTATGAAAACAACAGCCTGGGACCCAGAGACTCGCTGGACCAGCCATTTGGTGGCAACTTTCTCACCACCCTGAGAGGGGAAGTGCTGTTTCCGCCACCGCCCTTGCCCCTGTTTTCTCCCAGCAGCATGCGCCTGAGCCTGTTTGTCGATGCAGGTAATGTCTTCGAGGATGTGGATGATTTTGAAACCAGTGAGTTGCGTGCGTCCATCGGGGTCGGGATGAACCTGATCACCGGTTTCGGAGGCATCACTGCGGTATTGGCCTCACCTTTTAACGATCAGACAGGTGATGATACGGAGTCCTTTCAGTTCAATCTGGGGACAAGATTTTAGAATTTTGGAGAGCATTAGAAACCATGGAATTTAAAGTACTCAGAAATTTCCTCTGCATGGCTGCACTGCTGCTGCCGATAGCGGCGGCTGCCGAGATCAAGGTGGGATACCTCAACCTCAGCGAGATCATGGAAAAATCACCACAGGCAGAAACTGCGGCCAAGACCCTGGAGAAGGAATTTTCATATCGCTATGAAAAGCTCACTGCAGCAAGGGACGAGATAGTAAAGTTTGAAGAGACACTGACAAAGGATGGCGCAGTGATGACGGAAACCCGGCGTTCGGAACTCGAGAAGGAAATTCTCAGCAAGAAAAGGGAATATATCCGCCAACAGGAAGAGCTCAAGGAAGATTTCAATATACGGCGCAGCCAGGAAATGGGTAGCCTGCAAAAGAGCGTCAATGAGGTGGTCACCGGCTTGGCAAAAAACGAGAAATACGACCTGGTTGTCACACAACCGGTACTTTTTGCAAGTGAGCGTATCGATATTACCCAACGCGTACTGGAGGAGTTGCAGAAACTCCCATAGTGTTTGCCTGCCCGCAGTGTCGTATACCCTTGCAAATTTATCCGAGTTAACGGCAACCGAGGCAGTTGGCGACCCCGACTGTGAAATTGACCGTGTCGACAGCCTGATGCAGGCTACAGAGGGTGCCATTACCTTTCTGGCTGACCCGAAGCTGAAACAGCACCTGAAGCAAACCCGTGCATCTGCGGTGATCCTGAAAAAGGAACATCTGGACAGTTGCCCGGGCAACGCATTGGTCACGGAAAATCCCTCTCTCGTATTTGCCCAGGTGGCCAGCTTGCTCAACCCTGTGGCGGCACACGAGCCCGGCATACATCCCACTGCTGTTGTTTCAACAAGCGCCACGTTAGGTGAGGGTTGCTACATTGGTCCCGGCAGCGTCATTGATGATGATTGTGTGATCGGGAATAATGCTTACATCGGCCCCAACTGCTGTCTGCATGCAGCCTGTGTGATCGGTGAAGATACCCGTCTCAACAGCCAGATCACCCTGTGCGAGAAGACTGTACTGGGAAAACGCGTGATCATTCACCCGGGTGTCATCATTGGGAGCGACGGCTTCGGTTTGGCCAGCGAAGGCGACAAGTGGTTCAAGATTCCGCAACTGGGCTGTGTACGTATTGGAGATGATGTGGAGATTGGCGCCAATACCACGATTGATTGCGGTGCCTTGGGAGACACAATACTGGAGGAGGGCGTAAAACTTGACAACCAAATCCAGGTCGCGCACAACGTCAGAATTGGCGCCCATACTGTCATTGCGGGATGTACAGGAATATCCGGCAGTACTACGATTGGCAAATTTTGCAAGATTGGCGGGGCAGCTGCGATTGGAGGACATCTCCAGATCGCCGATCATGTCACGCTGGGTGGATTGTCGCGGGTAGGCCAATCCATTGAAAAAGCAGGGACCTATGTTTCCGGAACGCCAGTGCAACCGTACAGGAAATGGCTGCGCAGCTCTGTGTTGTTCAAGAAGCTCGGGGAACTGGCAGACCGGATCAACAAACTGGAAGAGCAAAACAGGTCAGGTGAATCATGACTGAGATGAGCGTTCATGAAATTTTAAAATACCTGCCTCACAGGTATCCGTTTCTACTGGTGGACCGGGTGCTTGAGTGCAAGATGGGGGAATCCATTCTGGCACTGAAAAATGTCAGCTATAACGAGCCATTCTTCCAGGGCCATTTCCCGGGTGCGCCTGTAATGCCGGGTGTACTGATCCTTGAAGCACTGGCACAGACTGCCGGCTTGCTGGCACTCAGTAACCCTGAGTGGCGTCCGGATGATGACAGCCTGTACCTGTTTGTTGGCATTAACAAGGCGCGTTTCAAACAACAGGTCGGGCCGGGGGATCAGTTGCTCCTGGATGTGCGCCTGATCAGGCACAAGCGCGACTACGGCGTGTTTGACGTCAAGGCATCAGTGGGTGAGGAGATTGCCACAACGGCAGAGCTGATGTGTGTCTTTAAGAGTGTGGATACCAAGTGAGCTAGGCCATGTCTTCGGCAAGGGTAAGCGAAACAAATCAAATTCACGCGACTGCAATCGTTGATCGCGGAGCACACCTGGACAGCAATGTTTCTGTAGGTCCGTATTCTGTCATCGGGCCCAAGGTACGTATTGGCAAAGATACCTGGATTGGACCGCACGTGGTGATCACCGGCTCGACAACTATCGGCCCGGGAAACCGCATTTTCCAATTTTCCTCGATAGGAGAATTACCGCAAGACAAAAAATACAGGGGCGAGCCCAGTGAACTGATTATTGGTCGTGAAAATACGATTCGGGAATACGTCACCATCAATTCGGGCACTGAACTTGGCCAGGGATACACCAAAATAGGTGACCGTAACTGGATTATGGCCTATGTCCACATTGCCCACGACTGTACGGTGGGTGATGACACTGTATTTGCGAACGGCTCAACGCTGGCGGGTCATGTCGAGGTTGAAAATCATGCCACCCTGGGGGGCTTTACCCTGGTTCACCAGTTTTGCCGCATCGGAGCACATTCATTTTGTGCCATGGGTACGGCCTTGAACAAGGATCTTCCTCCCTATGTGATGGCTTCTGGAAAATTTGCCGTCACGCATGGACTGAACAAGGTGGGCCTGCAGCGCCAGGGATTCTCGAAAGAATGCATCCTGGCCCTGCATCAATCCTATCGACTGCTGTTTCGTAACAAAGGTTCACGAAGTGAAAATCTTCCGCAAGTGGAAGCACTGGCTGAAAAATTTCCCGAGGTCCGGAACTTCCTGGAATTCATCACGACCAGCAAAAGAGGGATCGTGCCGTAGACCCCGTTACTCGCTGGACGTGATCAGCTGGGCTGCAAGCCTAGCCGCTTCAGCGGAACCATCTTTCCCCCCAAGTGCTTCCCGGATACTGCCCATCTCTGCAATCATTGCAGCCGTGTAAGACGTGTCTGAAAGCAGTTTCTCCAGTTCCTGGACGATATTGTCCGGGGTCGCCTCGTGCTGGATCAGCTCCCTGCTGATCTCCTTGTTGGCAATGACATTGGCGATACCGGCATAAGTGAAGTTTACAAGTCGGCTGAGAATCCAGTAGGAGATTGGCGAGAGCTTGTAGATGATCAACATGGGCGTCTGCATGAGTGTGATCTGCAGGGTCACCGTACCGGAAGTCGCAGCAATAACATCACAGGCGTTGATCACGTCGTAAATGCCGGCCGTGCTCATCGTGATGTCTGCCTGCAGGTCGCTTGCAAAGCGTTGCACGAAATCTGCAGACAGCGTGGAGGCGACCGGTACAACGAACTGGACATCCGGTCGTTTGAGTGCAAGCTGGCTTGCTGCCTGAATCAGGGTCGGGAAATTATGTTCGACCTCACTCGCACGACTTCCGGGAAAGAGGCCAACCAGTTTTTTATCAGAAGAGATTCGGTGCGCCTTCAGAAAAGCATCCTTGTCCATGCTCGGGTGCGCGTCCTCAACCAGTGGATGGCCGACGTACTCCACGGGAACACCTGCATCCTTGTAGAATTTCTCTTCGAACGGGAATACGGTGGCCATCTTGTCCACGCATTTCCTGATCACCCGTATCCGGGATGAGCGCCAGGCCCAGATTTGTGGACTGACGTAGTACATGACCTTGGTACGGCTGCGTGCAGCCTGTTTGGCAAGCCGCAAATTGAAATCCGGCGAATCGATCAGTACCAGCACATCCGGACGGATGCGCTTTAATTCGCGCTTCATTCTGTTCAGGATATTCAAAAGACGCGGGTAGTGCCGGATCACCTCTACGAGCCCGATCACGGAGAGTTCCGAGACATCTGCCAGAATGTGCACGCCTGCCTGTCGCATGTGATCCCCACCCAGGCCGTAACAGGTAATGTCGGGAAAAATTTTCTTCAGCTCAACGGCCAGCCTCGCGCCGTACAGGTCCCCTGAGGCCTCTCCGGCGACCACCATTACACAGGGGCCCCGGCCTTCAGTCCTCATGGGCCCGTCTTATCGCATCCACAACCGATTCGATCTGGGAGAGGGTAATTTCCGGGAACATGGGCAGCGAAAGGCACTGCATGCACACGGTATCCGTATGGGGCAGCTCCAGCGACCTGGAGATCCCTGCAAAGGCCTTCTGATTTCCCAGGGGTTCAGGGTAGTAAACGGCATGTCCGATCTGGTTCTTGTGCAGCTGCTCGATGATCGCGTCGCGTCCAGCACTGAGGATGGTGTACTGGTGGAATACGTGGGACAGATCCTTGGGTGGACGGGGCGCCTGCACAGGCAGTGCGTCAAGCATGCGGGTGTAGTGCCCGGCCGCCTCGACCCGTTGCCGGTTAAAGGTATCCACATGCCTGAGCTTGACTCTCAATATGGCGGCCTGGATCTCATCCAGGCGGCTGTTCCAGCCAAGTACCTCGTGGACGTTGCGGGTCGTACTGCCATGGTTTTTCAGCAAGGTGAACTTTTCCGCCAACGCATCGCAGTCGGTGGTAAAAAGGCCGCCGTCTCCATACCCGCCCAAGTTCTTGCTGGGAAAGAAACTGAAGCAGCCTGCATCCCCCAGGGCACCCGTAGCCTTTCCATTCACTCGCGCCCCGAAGGACTGTGCGCAGTCTTCGATGACCTGCAGTCCACGGCGTTTTGCAAGGCGGCTGATGGGACCCATGTCCGCCGCCTGGCCAAACAGGTGCACCGGCAGGATGGCGCGTGTCCGGTCTGTGATGGCGGGCTCAATGGATTCGGCCGAGATATTGAACGTTACGGGATCGATGTCGACGAATACCGCACTCGCCCCTACATGACCGATGGCCTCGGCCGTTGCTGCAAAGCTGAACGGTGTTGTGATGACCTCATCCCCCGGTCCAATGTTGCAGGCACGCAGGGCCAGGTGCAGGGCATCACTTCCCGAGTTGCATGAGATCGCGTGCCTGACGCCCAGATAATCGGCGGCTTCCGCCTCAAACTGTTGCACGTTGGTGCCTTGTATGAATTGAGTGCTGGCCAGCACCTCGCCGATGCAGGCGTCGATTTCCTCACGCAACTTGGCATATTGCAATTTCAGGTCCAGCATCGGGATCATGACAGGAAACTCCGGGTGAAAGTCTGGAACTACGTCAGTTGCTCGCTGATCAGGATTGCGGTCTGCAAGGCACGCTTGCCGTCGAGCCCACTGACCTTGGGCGAGGCCCCGTTCGCGATGCAACCCAGAAAATTCTCGATTTCGGCCAGCAGTGCATCGTTTTCCTCGCAACGAATCTTCTGCACGTCGATATTGGGTACTCCGGGATACATTTCCTGCTCACCTTTGCGGTAGACGGCAAGTTCGTGGTTTTGAAAATCCACGGAGAGGTAGGCGTCATTCTGGAAAATCCGCATTTTGCGGTCCGTCGTGGTGCTTACCCGACTGGCAGTTACGTTGGCCACGCACCCGTTTTTGAAGGTGATCCGGGCATTGGCGATATCGATATCATCGGACAGCACCGGCGTGCCCTTGGCGTCAATCCTGTCAACCTCAGAGTCGACAATTTCCAGGATGATGTCGATATCGTGGATCATCAGGTCGAGCACGACGTTGACCTCGGTTCCGCGGATCTTGTACGGAGAGAGGCGATGGCACTCGATGAAGCGGGCCTCACCCAGCTGCTCCTCAAGGGCCACGATCGCAGGGTTGAACCGCTCCAGGTGTCCTACCTGCAGTACACGGCCATGTTCGCGTGCCAGGGCAATCAGGGTATCCGCCTGTTCCAGCGAGGCCGTCATCGGTTTTTCAACGAGCACGTGGGACTTGTGGCAAAGAAAATCCTGGGCGATCTCAAAGTGCAGGTCGGTAGGCACGGCGATACTGACTGCATCCACCTGGCCAAGCAGTTCGCGGTAATCCGCTACCGCTGTACAGGAGGTGGCCGCTGCGATTTCCTGTGCTTTTCCGTAGTCCTTGTCGGCAACTGCCGTTAATGCGCTGTTTTGCAACTGAAAAAATTTCTGCGCATGAAACTTGCCTAAATGACCGACACCAATGACCGCAGTTTGTATCTCTGGCACTTTATTTCCAGTATCCTTTACACAGGTGTGCAGTATACAAGTTTGTGTGCTGGCCACTAACCCTTTACTTGCGCAAAGCTGATTAGTTTTAGTCAATCATTGTTGGTCAAAGAAAACACAAACCCGTTGGATCCTGTCGCCGGAATTGATGAGGCAGGGAGAGGTTCGTTGGCCGGACCAGTGATTGCAGCCGCCGTCGTTTTGCATCCGAACCGCGACATCGACGGACTGCGGGATTCCAAAAAGCTCAACCCTGACAGGCGCAAACGCCTGTACGAGGAGATCACTTCAAAAGCCGTGTACTGGGGTATCGGGCGCGCGAGTGCTGGCGAAATCGATGAACTGAACATCCACCACGCGACACTGCTGGCCATGACACGTGCCTGGGAAGCCATGCCCATCCGGGTGGGCAAGGTACTGGGCGACGGGTTGTATTGTCCGGAAGTTGCCGCCTCGTGCAAGGCGGTCGTCAAGGGGGATCAGACGGTGCCTGTGATCAGCGCAGCCTCGATCCTGGCAAAAGTAACACGTGATGAGGAAATGCTGGGCTATCACGCAACCTATCCCGAGTACGGATTTGACCAGCACAAGGGCTATCCGACTGCCGGTCATCTGGCCGCCCTGCATGATCACGGACCCTGCGACCTGCATCGCAAAAGCTATCGGCCGGTGCGCTATGCACGTCAAATCGAGTCGGGCGATTCGAAGCGCCCGGGTGCATCGCCCCGGCCATGCGCCAAACCCGTTCCAATCCCATAGCAGGTCACCATGGGACAATTCGTACACTTGCACCTGCACACCGAGTATTCGCTCGTGGACAGTATCGTGCGCATACCTGACCTCATGAAAGCGGTGCGCCAGCAGGGCATGGCAGCCGTCACCCTGACCGATGTCAACAACCTGTTTGCCCTGGTTAAATTCTACCGTGCCGCCGTGCACAACGGCATCAAACCCATTATTGGCCTGGAAGCACGCGTATCCGGACTGACGCCCGATGAACCGGATTCCTCCCTGGTTTTCCTGTGCAAGAACAACGCGGGATACGAGGCATTAAGCCGACTGCTTACCCGGGCCTATCTTGAAAGCGAGCATGTCAGCGGTCCGGTGTTGCAGCGCAGCTGGCTGGAAGAGGCAAGTGATCATCTGATTGTACTGTCGGGCGCCAGGGATGGAGACGTCGGCAAGGCCCTGCTTGCAGGCGACCAGCGCCTGGCCCACGCGCATGCCGATTTCTGGGCCTCGCGGTTTACCGATAATTACTATATCGAGTTGCAGCGCACCGGGCGCGGCGAAGAGGATCTGTACCTGGATGAAGCGATGGAACTGGCAGGTAAATATTCACTGCCGGTGGTGGCCAGCAATGACGTGCGGTTCCTGTTCCAGCAGGATTTTGAAGCCCATGAGGCACGTGTCTGTATCCAGACAGGTTGCATACTGGAGGATACGCGCAGGCCGCACCTGTATTCGGATCAGCAGTATCTGCGCAGTGCACAGGAGATGGCCGATCTCTTTTCGGATATCCCTGAAGCCATCGTCAATAGCGTCGAGATTGCAAAACGCTGCAATGTAACGCTGACCTTCGGGGAAAGTGTGCTTCCCAATTTCCCGATACCGGACGGCCTTACCCCGCAGGTATTCATCAAGCAGGAAGCAGAAATGGGGCTGAAAGAGCGTCTGCAGAAAACCGATTCCGACAGCCTGTCTGCAGGCGCCGGCTATACGGAGCGTCTGCACAGCGAGCTGGAAGTCATCAATTCGATGGGCTATGCAGGGTATTTTCTCATCGTCGCGGATTTTATCCGGTGGGCCAAGAAAAATGCCATTCCGGTCGGTCCCGGAAGAGGCTCGGGTGCAGGTTCCCTGGTTTCCTACGCACTGGGCATCACGGATATCGACCCCTTGCAGTATGACCTGCTGTTTGAGCGGTTTCTGAATCCGGATCGCATCTCCATGCCGGATTTTGACATTGATTTTTGCATGTCAAACAGGGATCGCGTGATTGAATATGTGGCACAGCAGTATGGACAATCCCACGTCAGCCAGATCATCACGTACGGCAGCATGGCGGCACGCGCCGTGGTACGCGATGTCGGGCGTGTGCTCGGCTACCCGTACGGATTCATTGACCGTATTGCCAAGCTGATCCCGTTTGAGGTCGGCATGACCCTGGACAAGGCGCTGGAGCGTGAGCCGGCACTGCAGGAGCAGTATGAGGGTGAAGAGGAAGTGCGTGCCATCCTCGACATGTCAAAGACCCTGGAAGGACTGGTGCGCAATGCCAGCAAGCATGCCGGGGGCGTGGTGAGCGCACCGTCCGAACTCACCGACTTCACCCCGCTGTACTGTGAGGCCGGGGGCACCAATGTCGTCACCCAGCTGGACAAGGACGATGTGGAGGCGATTGGTCTCGTGAAATTTGATTTCCTCGGGCTTCGCACGCTCACGATCATCGACAACACGGTGCGAATGGCCAATGCAAAGGTCCGCGGGCTGGGTGAGCCGGGTTTCAGCATTGATGAAATACCGCTGGATGATTCGCGCGCCTACGAGACGCTCAAGCAAAGACAAACCACGGCCGTGTTCCAGCTCGAATCAAGTGGCGTCAGGGACATCATCAAAAGACTGCGCCCGGACAATTTCAACGACATTGTCGCGCTGGTTGCGCTGTACCGTCCCGGCCCGCTGCAATCGGGGATGGTAGAGGACTACATCCAGCGCAAGCATGGTGCCCGGGTCGATTATTTCCATCCCGACCTGGAGCCGGTTCTCAGGCAAACCTATGGCGTGATCCTGTACCAGGAGCAGGTCATGCAGATAGCCCAGGTGCTGGCCGGGTATACCCTCGGCAGTGCGGATATCCTGAGGCGCGCCATGGGCAAGAAAAAACCCGAAGAGATGGCGCAGCAGCGGGAAATTTTTGTCTCGGGCGCTGTCGAGCGCGGCGTTGACAAAAGAACAGCAGACCACATCTTTGACCTGATGGAGAAATTTGCCGGGTACGGGTTCAACAAATCCCACTCGGTGGCCTACGCGCTGCTCGCCTACCAGACCGTGTGGCTCAAAACCCACTTTCCTGCCGAGTTCATGTCATCGGTCATGTCTTCTGACATCGACAATACCGACAAGGTGGTGCACCTGATTGATGAGTGCCGTGAACTGGGCCTGGGCGTGGAGTCACCGGACATTAACAGCTCCCACTACGATTTCACCGTGCCGGATGACAAGACGATCCGCTATGGCCTGGGGGCCATCAAGGGGGTAGGGCGCGCCGCAGTCGAACACATCGTGGCGCTGCGCGAGCAGCAGGGCGACTATACGGACCTGAATGATTTCTGCCTTCGCCTGGATTCGCAAAAAGTCAACCGGCGCTGTATCGAGGCACTGATACGTGCCGGTGCGATGGATTGTTTCGGGTACACGAGAGCCAGCCTGTTCGCACACCTGGACAAGGCCGTGCGCCATGCCGACCGCCACCAGCGCGATCTCGATGCCGGGCAAAACGACATGTTCGCCCAGGCCGATCCCGGCCAGCACGAACACAAGCCACAACTGCAAGCCATCGAGGAATGGGATGATGAAACCAAGTTATCCGGTGAGCGTCAGACACTGGGCCTTTACCTGACCGGTCATCCGATTACCTACTATCAGCAGGAATTGAATAGGATTACCAACAATACGGTAAAAGAGCTGCTGGACAACCGGGATCAGGCCCAGTTGTCGAGGAACGGGCCGAATGCTGAGAGTGGAAAGGAAGTGCTGGTGGCGGGGCTGGTGGACCAGATCCGTCTTCGCAACAGCGCCAAGGGACGCCTCGCATTCCTGACCATTGATGATAATACGGGGCGCATCGATGTTGCCGTCTTTGCAAGCGACTATGCGAAGTACAATCACCTGCTGGTCAAGGATGCTGTCCTGATTATTCGGGGCAGCCTGGGCTGGGATGAATTCTCCGAGCGTGTCCGCGTTAGAGCCGATCAGATATGGAATTTTGGCGAGTACCTCAAGCAATTCGGTACGCTGCTGAATATCCGGGTCCGGCCACAAGGTGCATCCCCCTCTTTGGTACAGGACCTGCACCGGTACCTTCTGCCCTTCAAGAACGGGAAATGTTCAGTACATGTCGAATACGAAAGCCGTGGTGCCGTCGCGCGACTCGCGTTTCCAAAGGACTGGAGCATTTCCCTGGATGAGAAGCTGCTGCGCCAGCTGTCGCAGGTATCCGAGGTGTTGGGTACAGATGTGGTGTACAAGTAGCGGGTGATTCATGCATGATTGCGGATGTTTGCAGCACGGACACACAGACCCCGTTGAGTTACTAGGATGAACCCGGATTATCTTAATTTCGAGCAGCCCATCGCAGAGCTGGAGGCCAAGATTGACGAGCTGAAACTTGTCGAGGGGTCGGATGAATTCAATCTCAACGAAGAGATTGCCCGACTACAGGCCAAGTCGCAGAGCTTGATCGAATCGATCTTTCGCAATCTCAGTCCGTGGCAGATCTCGCAATTGGCCCGTCATCCCAAGCGGCCCTATACCCTGGACTATATCGAGCATCTGTTT
Source organism: Gammaproteobacteria bacterium (assembly GCA_026710875.1). GTDB lineage: Bacteria > Pseudomonadota > Gammaproteobacteria > UBA4575 > UBA4575 > WTFY01. The sequence continues at coordinate 25,980 of JAPOQE010000145.1, forward strand.
ACCGATTTTACCGAGCTGCACGGGGACCGCATGTATGCGGATGATGCGGCGGTGGTCGCCGGGATCGCCCGGTTCGAGGCTCAGTCCGTGGCCGTAATCGGCCATCAGAAGGGGCGCAATACCAGTGAAAACATCCGGCGCAACTTCGGCATGCCGCGACCTGAAGGGTACCGGAAAGCACTGAGGGTGATGGAGCTGGCCGAGCGTTTCAAGCTGCCGGTTCTGACTTTTGTCGATACTCCCGGTGCCTACCCGGGAGTTGGCGCCGAGGAACGGGGCCAGAGCCAGGCCATCGCCTTGAACCTGCAACGCATGTCCGGGCTGAAAACACCGATTGTATGTACGGTGATCGGTGAAGGCGGTTCCGGCGGTGCACTCGCCATCGGCGTGTGTGATTATCTGTCCATGCTGAGCTACAGCACGTACTCGGTAATCTCTCCGGAGGGCTGTGCATCGATTCTGTGGAAGGATGCAGGCAAGGCGGAGGATGCTGCAACGGCCCTGGGGATCACGGCTGACCGCCTGTTCGAGCTGAAGCTGATC
>JAPOQE010000146.1 GCA_026710875.1 Gammaproteobacteria bacterium
CGGAGGTCGAGAGAAAAATAACCCGGGGTTTCGAACTGTACCCGGTCATCTTCAGCCAATGCCTCGGCTGCGGGCTCGATCTTGCAGTCGTGCAGCACTTCCAGGGAGTCCGGGTTCAGGGATGCCGCAAGGTCTGGACTTGAGCCGGGATTGGGGAGGTTGAACAGGCGATCATAAAGGCGCACCTGTGCATCCAGTGCGTGCTTTGCAGAGACCCAGTGAATGACCCCCTTGACTTTCTTTTTGCGCCCGGCGGTGCCTTTACTGTCCGGGTCATAGCGACAGCGCAGCTCTGTGATCACACCTGAGTCATCCTTGATGATGTCCGTACAGGTGATGTTGTAGGCATAGCGCAGGCGTACCTCCTTGCCGGGTGCGAGGCGGAAGAATTTCCCGGGAGGGTTTTCGAGGAAGTCATCGCGCTCGATGTACAGGGTGTTGGAGAATGGAACGGGACGTCTTCCCCGGTCCGGGTCTTTGGGATGGTTGCTGACCTCCAGGATCTCCTCATCGTCCTCGGGATAATTTTCAATGACGACCTTGAGCGGTTTCAATACGCACATGATGCGTGCAGCCTGTGGGTCCAGGTTCTCGCGAATACAGTTCTCTAAAACACTCATTTCAATCAGGGCATCCTTTTTGGTGATGCCGATTCGATCACAGAAATCCCGAATGGCTTGTGGCGGGATGCCGCGCCTTCGCATGCCCGACAGTGTAGGCATGCGCGGGTCGTCCCAACCATCGACGTGGCCTTCCTGTACCAGCAGATGGAGCTTTCGCTTGCTGGTAATCGTGTAATCGAGCGCAAGTCGCGCAAACTCGATTTGCTGGGGATGGCAGGGCGTCTCGAGTTCATCGAGCACCCAGTCGTACAGGGGGCGGTGGTCTTCGAACTCAAGCGTGCACAAGGAGTGCGTGATCGCCTCCAGGGCATCCGAGATGCAGTGCGTGTAATCGTACATCGGGTAGATGCACCACTGATCCTGGGTTCTCGGGTGGGTGGTGTGCTTGATCCGATACAGCACGGGATCGCGCAGGTTGATGTTTGGCGAGGCCATGTCAATCTTGGCGCGCAGTACATGTTCGCCTTCTTTGAATGCCCCTGCACGCATGCGGTGAAACAGGTCCAGGTTCTCCTCCACGGAGCGGTTGCGGTACGGGCTTTCCAGGCCGGGTTCGGTGAGCGTGCCTCTTTGGCTGCGAATCTCGTTCGAATCCAGGCTGCAGACAAAGGCCTTGCCGGCCTTGATCAGCTGCAGGGCAAACTCATAAAGCTGCTCGAAATAATCCGAGGCAAAGGCGAGCTTCGACCATTCAAAGCCCAGCCATTCGATATCTGCCTGGATCGCATCGATGAATTCCTGGCTTTCCTTGTCAGGGTTGGTATCGTCAAAGCGCAGGTAGCACAGGCCCTGGTAGTCCCGCGCAATTCCAAAATTCAGGGAAATGGACTTGGCATGACCAATGTGCAGATAGCCGTTTGGCTCTGGCGGGAAGCGGGTGATCACCTGGCCTTCGTTTTTCCCATCGGCCAGGTCCTGATCTATAATCTGGCGGATGAAGTTTGTCGGCTGATCTGCCGGTGAGTTGCTCATTGGACGGGAGCGGCAAGTGTGCCGTCAAACTCCGTGGAAACTGTCTGCATATCCGGGGTGCACTCCTGTATAGGCCATGAAAGCCTGACAAGCCGGAATTGTAAAGGATTGACGGAGTGGGGTCTGCACCGGTTTGCAATCCCTGCATCCTGCATCATAAAACGACCCAGCCCGGTAAAAGATTGACTGCCTCAAGCCACAACGCCGCCATCGCCACACAGCCTCTTGATGCAGGCATCATACGTGAGTGTCTGTCAGCGCAGGGCATCACGAATACCTTCCACATCGATGTCCTGCCTA
>JAPOQE010000147.1 GCA_026710875.1 Gammaproteobacteria bacterium
TATTGACTTTCCTACACCTGTCTAAATTTTTTCGGTCAACTTGCTCAAAAAATCTATTGCGCCACCAAAACTAACCAGATTCTGCGATTTAGCATAGGACATCCTCAATACAAAGCTTTCATACTCTTCTTCGTACATTTTGTCTCTTTTTAATTTGTCCAGCATCTGCTTGATTGCTTCTGGTAGTGCCATACCAGTAGAACGTTTTAGCTTATTCTCATCTGTTCCAGCCGAGGTATGCACCATTGCCCAAAACTCTTTGTCATGTGAGTGCACATAGTCTCTCAAGACGTACAGATCATGGAGATGTCTGATCATGGCAGGATCATCCTGCCCATCATCACGGTTTCTTTTATTCACCCGCCAAATAAGCGCACTGAATTTCTCCGCAGCCGTTTCTAACGGGGATAAACACAAGATCCTGGCTTCAGGACTACTATTAGAATACTCCGCCACGAAGGATGATATGGAACACTCTTCTGGATCACGTTGTACTTGCGTGTAACTGAAATCCAGTTGCAAGTGTGGTCTTAGTGCTGTTGAAACATCAGCTATTTGTGGATACACCAAAGGAATTTTGAAATAGTTTCCTCCCGTTTCCCTTCGCTCTTTGTCTAGTGTAATTCCTTCTATTGACTCAACCAGTCCGTATATTTCATATCTAAATGCTTTAAGATTGCCTTGGGTTGGTCTTGTGCCATTTTTGAATTGTGCACGAAAGTCCACATCTTCGGAAAACCTCTTCAGTATTCCGTATCCTTTGGAAAGGCTTGTGCCACCAGAAAATATCGGTGTGATTTCGCTATGGGAATAATCAGCGATCGCCTGAACAACTTTAACTGCGTAGTAGTCTTTTTCGATGAACGATGCATCAACGTTCAACTCAGTAGCTACATCGTTGATTAATTCACTGTCAAGCGCCACGTTCTAACACAATGTAGTTTCCGTTGTAACCGATCTTGCGTGAAACACGCTTTCCTTTGATCGCTATGACCCGCCCTGTCGGAACTTGCGTTGTTTTACCTGAGTTATATTCTTGCTCGGCACGTGAGGGGACAACACGCGCACCTATTTTAGTTAGTCCTTCCTTCGCTAGAACAGGTAAAGCTTTGGCAGGAATTGTTTTCCCTGTCGCTGAGGATGTCTTGGTCTTCGCATACAGACCACGGGCAATTTTGACAAGCGATTGCTCAGCAACCAGCTTTCTCAGTACACGGCCTGTCTGGTCACGGTCTGACAAGTCCAGAAAGTCCATGGGTGTGAAGACTGAATCCTTGCTGCGACTCAGTCTGTATCTAACCCTGCTTTCTAAAGTATTAAGAGCCATAATCCTATCCTGCAAATATACGACACCATGTAAACGTAAATATACGACATTAGCACGGCTTGTTAAATAAATAACTACCTGTATTTGTAATAATTATAGTACAACACTTAAATGTGCGATTAAAAATTCTTACAACATACGAAAAATAACCGAGAGATCAGTTTCTCAAAGGCAGTACCAAAAATCTTAAGCAGCTTTTTTGTCCATTCCATGCAGACCAGGCGAAAGCCCGGAAAGCCATTCCGGTGCCATTGAACGCAGAAGCGATACTGGTGCTTAAGCAGCAGATGGGCAAACACTCAAGCCGGGCGTTTATCTATAAAGGTCTGCCGGTCACCAAGGCCAACAACCATGCCTGGCGAAAGGCGCTTGTCAGAGCCGGGATTGAAGATTTCCGGTGGCACGGCCTGCGGCACACCTGGGTCAGTTGGCATGTTCAGCAGGGAACTCCGCTGCATGTGCTACAGGAACTGGGCGGATGGTCCAGCTATGCCATGGTTCGTCGCTATGCTCATCTGTCAGTCAAGCATCTGGCGGAACATGCAGACGGCCTTTGCTAAACCAAGGAAATTGGCACAAATATGACACAATCTGGAAAAGGGCACGGGAATAGCAGAGCAGAAATTTATGTAATACATTGAATCTGTTGGTATTAATGGTGGGTCGTATAGGATTCGAACCTATGACCATCGGGTTAAAAGCCCGGTGCTCTACCAACTGAGCTAACGACCCACACGGCGCGCTATCCTACCTCAAATTCCTCCAAGGCTCTACGTCTCTCACCCCACTTGTGGGCAATCATGCATACGGGGTCGGGTCCTCGATGCCGGCCTCGACAAACCCCTGCCTTCTGAAACGACAGGCATCGCACACCCCGCATGCCCGCCCCTGCCCATTTGCTGAATAACAGGATACCGTCAGGGAGTAATCCACACCCAACTCATCGCCCAGCTGGATGATTTCAGACTTCGTCATTGAAACAAGCGGGGCATGTATGGTCATCGCATGTCCCTCGACCGCGTCCCGGGTCGCGAGATTGGCCATGCGCTGGAACGCCTGAATGTATTCAGGCCTGCAGTCGGGATAGCCAGAATAGTCGACGGCATTGACGCCGATGAAGATATCCCTGGCGTGCAGGACCTCGGCCCATGCCAGCGCTATGGAGAGAAATATCGTGTTTCGTGCCGGCACGTAGGTCACCGGTATGCCTTCTGTAGGATGGTCGGGGACCTGCACCGTATCATCAGTCAGCGCTGAACCCTTGAACGTGGAAAGATCCACCTCCTGGATCCTGTGCTCAACGACCTTGAATTCACGTGCCACCCGGATTGCAGCATCCAGTTCCGTACCATGACGCTGCCCGTAGCGGACACTCAAGGCATGACAGTCAAATCCGCGTGACTGTGCAAGAGCCAGTGCCGTGGTGGAATCGAGTCCTCCCGAGAGAAGGACAATGGCTTTGGTGCCCTGTTGCACTGAATCTTTCAACGCCTGTCAGCGGCCCCGTTCATTCCCCCAAAGCAGTTTGTGCAATTGGAGCTGAAAGCGAACGGGCAGGCGATCCTCCAACACCCATTCAGCAAGTTGTCGGGACTGAAGGTCATCGAATGCGGGTGAGAACAACACCTCGCAGCGGTGCATCAACTGGTGTTGCTGGACGATCGACCTCGCCCACTCGTAGTCCTTGCGGTTACACAGTACGAACTTCACCTGGTCGCACTCACGCAGGTACTGAACATTTTCCCAACGGTTTTTGCCGGACTCCCCCGATGCCGGCGTCTTGAGATCCATCACCTTGATCACCCGCGGGTCGACGTTTGCGATATCGAGCGCACCGCTGGTCTCGAGTGATACCACGTAGCCTTCATCACAAAGGCTTGTCAACAAGTCGAGACATCGTTTCTGTGCAAGGGGCTCACCTCCGGTCACCGTGACGTGGCGTAGATTGAAGCCGGAGACGGCTGCCCCGATCTCATCGAAGCTCATCCACTCCCCTTCGGTAAATGCATACGCCGTATCGCAGTACTGGCATCGCAGCGGACAACCCGTGAGCCGTACGAAGACGGTCGGTATGCCTACGCTGGTAGATTCGCCCTGGATCGAGCAAAAGATCTCGGTAATACGGAGCCTCTTCGGCTCAGACCCCACATTCAGTGGCGTGGCGGATTCTGCCACCTCTTCAATGACCCTCGCGTGACATTCTCTCGAGGCGCTGCTGCGCCAGGCTGGCGACGCTTGAATTGGGGAACTGCGCCCGCAAGCGGGTCAGCTCGGTTCGCGCCTCCGGAAACTGGCCGAGTTCGTAGTGGGTGAACGCCAGTTTGAGGCGTGCATCTGCAAGCTTCGAGCTGGCAGGGTATTTGCTGACCACCCTGGAAAATTCAACCAGCGCCTGCGGGTAGCGCCGGGTAACGGAGTTCGCCTCGGCA
>JAPOQE010000148.1 GCA_026710875.1 Gammaproteobacteria bacterium
ACACTGGGCGTGCCCAGTTCGCCCGGAGTGGTCTCGCAACTTGCAGAACATACGATCGCGCTGGCCTACAATGACCTTGATGCAGTACAGCAGGCCTTCGATGATTCGGGTGAAGATATTGCCTGCGTCATTGTCGAACCGGTTGCAGGCAACATGGGCTGCATTCCCCCGGCAAAGGGGTTCCTGCACGGCCTGCGAAAACTTTGTTCGGAATACAAGGCGATCTTGATCTTCGATGAAGTCATGACCGGGTTTCGAGTAGCCGCGGGGGGCGCACAGCAGCTCTACAAGGTCATCCCCGACCTGACCACCCTGGGGAAAGTCCTCGGCGGGGGAATGCCGGTGGGCGCCCTGGGGGGCGAGCGAAAAATCATGGAATCCCTGGCACCGGAAGGCCCGGTCTACCAGGCCGGTACCCTGTCCGGCAATCCCGTGTCCATGATGGCGGGTCTGGTCACCCTCGAGCTGACTTCAGAACGAGGCTTTTATGACCAGTTGCGCAGAAAGACTGCCCAGCTGGCGGAAGGCATCCACGATGTGGCCAAGGAACATCGTATTCCCCTGGCCGTGAACCATGTCTGCGGCATGTTCGGACTTTTCTTCAGCGAAGAAGCACAAGTGACAAATTTTGCCCAGGCGGCGGCCTGCAACCTGCACCAGTTCACCACCTTTTTTCACTCCATGCTGGAGGAAGGCGTGTATCTCGCGCCTTCACCGTATGAGGCAGGATTCATATCAAGTGCCCACACCCAGGAAGATATCGATACGACCATTGACCTGGCCGCCCGTGCCTTCGAGGAAATCGGATCCGGCAGGTGATGCTGCGGCAGGGGTGCGGGATTCAGGCCTCAAGAATGGACGCACCCTTTTGAATTCAATGATGTTTTTCTAAAAACTCCAGCACCTCGGCCTGGACAACTTCTTTTTCAAGCAATGCATGGCGTTGACTCAGTGTCTCATCGGTGTAGACCACCGATTTGCTGCCGTTGTGCGGATCGAGAAAGCCTGTGCATTCCCCTTTTGTCGTCGGGCTTTGAAACCAGGGGTCATTTGCGGCGACCAGGGTCAGCACGGGCTCATCAGCGGGTGCATTGATCCCCCGGTACTCGTCCCAGCCTGCATGGCAGGTCCAGCTCTCCACGATGCGGGCCTTCACCGAGGCCTTCCCGGATTGCGGGTGGTAGGTTGCCGTGACGATGGCTCCTTCGCTGAGTCCCATCAGGTAAACACGACCCGGATCCACCCACGCGAATGTCTTCGCCGTCTCGATCGCATAGCCTGCATCGTACTGGCGCATCCTGAGGGTATCCCGGTACAAACCCCCGCGGTAATTTTCAGGATCGCAGGACTGCGGGTATTTTTCCCGGGCAAGACTGGGCGGTGCAATGACTGCATAGCCGTGGGCCGCCAGGAAATTGATTCTCGTATAGGCACCCTTGCCTATCCCTGAGCAGCCGTGCAGGAAGATAATCGTCGGGAACGGCTCCCCCGTCGCAAGGTGTTGCGAGGGCAACTCGCTTACGGTGGTCTCGATATACCGCCCGCCATGGACCGGAATCCGCACCAGTGCGGCCTGCCACACCCGGTGCAATTCTGCCGGGTGATCCCAGTCTTCACTTTGCATCTCCTCGACCGGGGTAAAGATTCTGGTACTGTTATCCAGCCCTGAACCCAGGGCACCCTGGCCGGACAGGAAAAGCATGAGGCAGAATAGAAAACCACAGTGTTTTTTGCGGTAGACCCACCGGAATCTGCTCATCGGGTTCAAAACAGGTTTATTGACCGCCGAGCGCACCCGCCCGGGCAATACGCTAGCCGTCACTCAGCCTCGGCGTTCTGTTTCTCGATGTCTGCACGCACCTGGTCCATATCCAGAGCCTTGGTTTTTTCGATGATGTCTTCAAGTTGAGCGGGCGGCAAGGCGCCTGGCTGCGCGTACAGCAGGATTTTCTCACGGAAAATCATCAGCATCGGAATCGATCGGATGTTGCACTCCTGCGCCAGCTCCTGCTGTTCCTCGGTATCGACCTTGGCAAATACGATATCCTCATGGTTCTCCGAGGCCGTCTCGAATGTGGGCGCAAAGGATCGGCAGGGCCCGCACCAGGAGGCCCAGAAATCGACGATCACCGTGTTGCCGCTTTCTATGGTTTCGTTAAAGTTGTCTTTGGTCAGGGCAATCGTCGCCACGATACTGTCCTCCTCGATAATATGATTCCGGATTCACGATGGGTCGCTCAGGTGGATGCAAATTCCGCTGTAGCCAACAACTTCCCTTGCACAAAATTCGCTGCTGAAAGTGTACCGCAGCCGGTCGGCGAATAACACAGCGCCCAGGGCTGCCGATACGCAGTACGCTTGCAGGCGCCTGCTGCACACAACCCGTTTGCAGCCGCCAACTGTATAGGCTCAGATACCTATGGCACTTATCAGGGATCATGAGCATGGGGTCTGAATGAGGGGATGCAAAGGGAGGCGAGGCCTCTCTCTGCACCGGATCGGGTATCCTCCAGTGAACCAGCAACAGTCACTGGAACAGGAGACCCGACCATGGACATTAAATCCCTTCGCATCCGATCATACAAGCGATTCAGGGTCAACGAACATGTTCCCGAGGCGGCGGCCGAGCACTTCATCCAGACCGCCCTGCGCGAATAAGCCTATGCAAGCGCCTGTGACAACCGAGAGCAGCGCGCGCACTACCTGCCCCTGTGGCTGCACCACTACAACGGGCACCGGTCGCATGCCAGACTGGAATACAGACCCCCCATGCAATCCACAGCTAGTACAACACAGACAAGCAGTTGGTACTTCACAAGTAGTAATTTTTTTGACCAATGAGCGTGCCCGAAGTAATATGATTGCAATGCAATCATTAAAATCCGGCAGGGTTCCCGGCTGATTTGGAGGATATGACCATGGCAAGCATCACGATTCGCAAACTCGATGACGAGGTGAAGACGCGCCTGCGGGTGCGCGCAGTCAAGCACCACCGCTCCATGGAAGAGGAAGCGCGGTTGATCCTGCGCGATGCAGTGGGACCCAAACCGCGTCATCGGAATCTTGTCGAAGCCATACGCGCCCGCATCGAGCCGCTTGGCGGCGTGGACCTGGAGCTGCCGTCGCGCGAGTCCGGG
>JAPOQE010000149.1 GCA_026710875.1 Gammaproteobacteria bacterium
TAGTTTCTATGCCCTTCAAACCATGCAGCAGTTCCTGATTGAAAACGACAGCGCGTACCGCGCGTGGCGGACACGCAAACTGCAAAATTATCCTGACCGTATCGAGCAGCTGATCGTAGACATTCAAAATCCCTATCAGCTGACCGGGGAAGAAAAAAACAGCCTGGTGCGATTGTGCGCAAAAACGAATCTTGCCATCTACCGGGCCAGACAGGGCCAGGGCGTACAAAACAAAAAGGCGGTAGCCGCGATTGCAGGACAGCTGAGCCTGGTCCACATGGATGCCAATTTCTGTGCTGACCACGACAGTATTTCTTCTATACAGACTATCCACGAGGGCGTTGCAAGCGCGTACATCCCGTACACGAACAAGCCGCTGAACTGGCACACCGACGGCTACTACAATCAAAGTGCACAACGTATCCGTTCCTTCTTGATGCACTGCATCCGCCCGGCGCAGACCGGCGGGGAAAACACCTACCTGGACCCGGAAATCCTGTATATCCTGCTGCGTGACCATGACCCGGGGCACATTGAGGCGCTGATGGACCCTGAGGCAATGACGATACCTCCCAACCCTGAAAATCGCGAACGGCCGCACTCGAATACGACCGGCCCGGTGTTCATGATTGATGAACCCACGCAGTCCTTGTACATGCGCTACACCGCACGAACCCGAAGCATCCAGTGGAAAGACAGCCCGGCGCACTCACGAGCCAGGCGCACCCTGCTGGAGATTCTCAACGACACTGCCTACCGGTTTCAGTATCGCCTGCAAGGTGGGGAGGGTGTGATTTGCAATAATGTGCTGCATAATCGAACCATGTTTACTGACAACCCCCAGTCAGGGCGTCTCTTGTACAGGGCACGTTTTTATGAACGTGTTACCCGTAACCCCGTGAACCCTGCACAGCCTACCGACCATGTTGTGGCTGAGTGAGATTCTCATGCAGCACCATGAGCTGCAGTCGTTTGAAGAGCTCAAGCAGAAGATCGGGGAGCATGCACAGAGCGAAGAGCTGTTTTTCCGCATGGATGTACGTCCACCCTTTAATGACACGCCCGAGAACTGGGAAGATATTCTGGAATCGGTATTCACCGCAGCCAAAAAAATTCCTGACTAGCGCTGCGATGTACTGGCAGGATCAGGAAGACAAGGGCAAGCAATACGTCGTACCGGACGAGGTGATGGACTTGTCTTTCAAAGTGCAGTGCAGGCAACTGCCCCTGGACCATGCCTACGATCTTTCACGCACCATTCAGGTAACCCTGCCCTGGATTGCCGAAGAACCGCTGGCCGGCATTCACCTGATCCATGGTGCCGAATCCGGCAATGGCTGGATACGGCCACAGGAACCCGATGCACTGCTCAGCCTGTCGCGGCGCACGCGATTCATGCTGCGCCTGCCGAAACACCGTATCCCCGACGCGATGCAGATTGCCGGGAAAAGGATGCAGGTAGGCGAGCATGAGATGATCCTGAGCCAGCCACAGGAAAAACTGCTTTCCCCGCATACCACAATCTTTGCGCGCTACATTGTCACTGACCATCTCACCGACGAGGAAGCGTTCCTCGAGCAGGCCTACCAGTGGCTGAAAGACCAGGGAATACAGGCCACAAAAATGATGAGTGGACGCGCACATGTGCTGCGAACGCCTGAGGATAATCTGGCGACACGCAGCCTGATGATCGACAGCCTGGATAAAGAGGAATCTGTGCACCTGCAACAGCGTGGCCTGGGCCGGGGCCGCAAGATGGGCTGTGGTTTGTTCCTACCTCATAAGGGTATTGACGCAGTCCGGCAATCACAGGAAAAATAAAACCACTATTGCGTCAACTGCGGGCATCAAGGCCGCGCAGGAATTGTCAGATGAGGAGTGAGACTATGGCAATTAACATTAATGGTAAAGAGGTCGAAACCACGGACACGGGCTTTCTGGTCGACATCGAAGACTGGAGCGAAGACGTGGCAAGGGCGATGGCCCAGCAAGACGGTCTTGAGATGACCGACAGGCACTGGGATGTCATCAACTACCTCAGGGATGAATACATCAACAACAACGAGAACCTGCCCAATACCCGCAACATGGTGAAGGCCATGGCCAAGGCCTGGGGGGATAAAAAATTGAATGCCAAGGTGTTGTATGATTTGTTCCCTGGCAACCCCAGCAAACAGGCCGGACGAATTGGCGGATTGCCCGAGAGTCGGCGTAAAGGCGGTTATTGACCCCCTATTGCGGATGGGCATGCGAGTGCCTGCCTGCACCCCTTAGGGAATACAGACAGCTGATACGCAGACTACTAGCGTATGCTGACTGACTTAGAACAGAGTGAGGAATTGACGTGAGTTCAAAACAGGAAAAGATCCAGAAACTCCTCGAGATGCAAAGGAAGTTCATTGAGCTGGAGCAAACCGGTGAACTGACTGCGGAAAGTTACTGGCTGCCGGAGAAAGGATCAGAGCTGGAAGGCTTCAAAGATGAGTACTCGAAGATCGCCATGAATGTGGTGGATGATGCTCACGATGAAGTCGGCTCCAAACGCTAGGCCGACTTTTAAAAGATCTTCTCTGCACCTGTTCCAGGAGGCAACAGGTCAGTTGCCTGTACTCCAGTCCCCATTAGATCCGCTCACGCGGTGAGACTGCATCTCTATCCCCTGCCAGGGGAGCCGTTTCAGACCGTACTCCACATACGCACCAGATTGACA
>JAPOQE010000150.1 GCA_026710875.1 Gammaproteobacteria bacterium
TGCACAGGGGACGATCTATCCGGATGTTATTGAATCGGCAGGGGCTGCCACCGGAAAGGCTGAACTGATCAAGTCCCATCACAATGTGGCGGGCTTGCCGGAGCATATGGATTTGAAACTGATTGAGCCACTGAAGGAATTGTTCAAGGACGAAGTGCGCAAGGTTGGTCTGGAGCTCGGGCTGCCGGATGAGGTCGTTTTTCGACATCCTTTCCCGGGTCCTGGGCTTGGCGTTCGTATACTGGGTGCGATCAACCCGGACTACGTGCACATGCTGCAACGGGTGGACAACATCTTCATAGACGAGCTCAGGCAACACGATTTATACGACCAGGTCTCCCAGGCTTTCGCAGTATTTTTACCCGTCAAGTCGGTGGGTGTCATGGGAGATGGCAGGAAATACGAGTATGTTGTTGCTCTGCGTGCTGTTGAAACCACGGATTTCATGACTGCACACTGGGCACACTTACCGTATGATTTTCTGGATCATGTCTCACGGCGCATCATCAATGAAGTCCAGGGTATTTCCAGAGTCACTTACGATATCTCGGGCAAACCACCTGCTACCATCGAGTGGGAGTAGGGGGGCGTCTATTGGGCATCAGTACCCGGGATCCCTTTCCTTGAGAAACGATGAGTACTGGATGCTTGAGGCCCTCAAGCAGGCCCAGCTTGCAGAGGCTGCGCAGGAGGTGCCGGTAGGTGCTGTGGTCGTTTGTCGGGAGCAAATTATCGGCCACGGACACAATCGATCAATTATAGATAGCGATCCGAGTGCTCATGCTGAAGTGGTAGCCATCCGTGCGGCTGCAAGCGCTCTCAATAATTATCGTTTGCCTGGTACGACCTTGTTTGTGACTATGGAGCCGTGTGTGATGTGTGCAGGAGCCATACTGCATGCAAGGGTCGAGCGCCTCGTATTTGGTGCCTACGACCCCAAATCAGGGGCTGCAGGGTCGGTATTTGATTTGATAGGCGATACACGGCATAACCACACTGTCGAAGTCACAGGAGGGGTGCTGGAAGGTGAGTGCAGCCAACTGCTGAAAGATTTTTTTCAGGCCCGGCGGATATGATACCTGTGCCCATGCACAGCAGGGACCGCCAGCAGTCGATGGCTAAGCCGAATGTCTTTCCAACCGTTGCAGCCAGACCTCCAGTCCAGCGGTATTAAGTTGCAGGTCATACTCCAGGAAATCGGTCAGCCGGTTTACGTCTTCGGTCGTTTTATGTGTGCTCAATCGTTGCCGTAGATACTCGGTTAACGATGCACAGATTTTTTCTTGGCGATCAGAGGCCTGTCTGTGTTGACGGGCAATCTTTGCATAGTTCTCGATATCCAGTCGCAGTTCCTGTGCCAGGCGGGTGACTTCAGTCACTCGGCCAAAATGTGTGAGATACATGTTGGCTGGCTGGTAACTGAGCAGGCGCGTCAAGGAGTCTTGCCAAGCCTCCGGGTCGAACTGTACCGGGGTGGTGGTTGGCATGATAAAGGCACCATTTTCATCATCCAGTTCTTTATACGAAAGCCCGAAAGTATCTCCCGCAAAAAACCCGTTACTGACTTCGTCATAAATACAAAAATGATGACGGGCATGCCCAGGCGTGTGAACAATGGTCAGGACCCGGCCGGCAAGGTTCAGTCTGAACATGTCTTCAGCCACAATCACGCGTTGTTCATCGATAGCACGAATTTCACCGAAATGCCTTCGGAAATCCTCTTCTCCATAGACCTCAGTCGCTCCTGCTACAAGCCTGGAAGGGTCGATCATATGGGGTGCGCCTCGTGGATGAATGACCAGTTTGGCGTTTGGCAATTCCTCCATCAGTACGCCGGCGCCTCCTGCATGGTCCAGATGTACATGCGTGGGAATGACATAGTCAATTGCCTCTGCAGGAACATTTTTCATTCTCAGGATCTCGAGCATGAACGGCACGGTGTGGGAGGTACCTGTATCGATAAAGGCTGCCTTCCCATCCTCAACTAGCAGGTAGCAGGCAGCCCGCCCTGGCTGTGCAAGCATCGTGTCTATGCAGGTGATGCCAAACTCGTAGTCATAGAAAACGGGTTTCATTTCAGGAGTCAGCGATCAAGCTCTTTTCGCTTACAATGATTCCGTCTTTGTCTGCATACAAGAAGTGGCCCGGGATGAAGTCCACGCTCGCAAAACGGACCGGTATGTCTTTTTCTCCCGCACCTTTTTTCTCTGTCTTGAGCGGGATGGTAGCCAGCGCCTTGCAGCCGATCTGGATGGTTGAGATGACATGCGAATCCCGGATGCACCCGAAGACAATGATGCCGGCCCACTGGTTATCTGCACCGGCTTGGGCAAGCAAATCACCGACCAGCGCCCTGCGCCTTGAGCCACCGCCGTCAACCACCAGAACCTGTCTTGCTCCGGGACTCCTGAGCGCTTCCCGAACGAGCGAGTTGTCCTCAAAACATCGCACGGTAGCAATTTTCCCATGGAAGGATTCGATCCCTCCAAAATCCTGGAACAGGGGTTCTGCAACGGAGACGCTGGGTTCATGCGCATCACACAGGTCAGCGGTGTTAACTATCATGGGGTGATATTACCAATTGAGTACAAAGTGAATTTTATAGTGACTTCAAATTGGTATCTGATAGTATACACTTCGCGCTTGAGTCTCGACTTTAATTCTTGGGTCACTAGTAGTATTTGAATGATTTTTAGAGCTTCATAAAGGAGAAGTGGTTGTGAGTGATAGCAGAGCTGAACAGGTCAAGGAACTGGAAAAGGATTGGGCGACCAATCCTCGATGGAAAAACGTCCGACGCGACTACACCGCCGAGGATGTGGTGCGCCTGCGAGGTTCTTTGCGAATAGAGCATACACTTGCAAAAAATGGTGCTGAGAAGCTCTGGAAGCTTGTAAACGAGGAAGATTACATCAATTGCCTGGGCGCCTTGACAGGCGGGCAGGCCGTACAACAGGTCAAGGCGGGCATCAAGGCCATCTATCTATCTGGCTGGCAGGTCGCTGCCGATGCCAACACAAGCGAGACCATGTATCCGGACCAGTCGCTCTATGCCTATGACTCCGTCCCCACTGTGGTGCGGCGTATCAACAATGCTTTCAAGCGTGCCGATGAAATTCAGTGGTCGCGTGGTGATGATGAGATTGACTACTTCATCCCGATTGTTGCTGATGCCGAAGCCGGATTTGGCGGGGTGCTGAATGCTTTTGAGCTGATGAAGAACATGATTGTAGCCGGCGCGGCAGGGGTGCACTTCGAGGATCAACTTGCTGCAGTCAAAAAATGTGGACACATGGGCGGCAAGGTGCTGGTGCCAACCCAGGAGGCCTGCCAGAAACTCAATGCAGCAAGGCTTGCCGCGGACGTGATGGGTGTCCCAACAGTGATACTGGGACGGACCGATGCCGAGGCTGCCAATCTTCTGACTTCCGATTTCGATGAAAGGGACAAGCCGTTCTTGACTGGCGAACGAACCTCTGAAGGCTTCATGCGGGTAAACAATGGTTTGGACCAGGCAGTCGCACGAGGTGTGGCGTATGCCGAATATGCGGATCTGGTCTGGTGCGAAACCGGTACCCCTGACCTGGAATTTGCCAAGGCCTTTGCAGATGGAGTACACAAGGAGCACCCGGAACAGTTGCTGGCGTATAACTGCTCCCCTTCATTTAACTGGAAAAAGAACCTGGATGACGCCACGATCGCGAAATTCCAGCGTGAACTTGGTGCCATGGGCTACAAGTATCAGTTCATTACCCTGGCTGGGATTCACAACATGTGGTACCACATGTTTGACCTTGCCCAAGGATACGCAAAGGAAGGCATGACGGCCTATGTAAACATGGTGCAGGAGCCTGAGTTTGAAGCGCGAGAACGCGGCTACACCTTTGTCAGTCATCAGCAAGAGGTAGGTGCAGGGTACTTTGATGATGTGACCACTACCATCCAGGGCGGCCAGTCTTCGGTTACTGCACTGACGGGCTCCACGGAAGAGGATCAGTTTGACTCCAAAGCTGAGTGATGCCCCAAGACCCGCCAGGCAGGGTGCCTGCGCGCTGTCACTTGATTGAAATCTTAATTGGCCCACAGCCTTGCTATAATTAGACACCAGTCGGTGTTTTCCTGAGAGTGCACGTTATGCAGCACAAGCCCTATGAACATGTCCAAATCCCTGCCGAGGGAGAAGCAATTGCGCTTAATCCGGACAAAAGCCTGGAGGTTCCAGACAAGCCGATCATTCCATTTATAGAAGGAGATGGAATAGGCCTGGATGTAACTCCCGTCATGCGTCGGGTGGTTGCCGCAGCGGTCAAGCAGGCCTATGGAGGCAAGCGTCGTATCAGCTGGATGGAGATCTATGCAGGCGAGAAAGCTGCACGTTTATACGGTGATCACCACTACCTGCCGGATGAAACACTCGAGGTGATGAAAAAATACGTTGTATCGATCAAAGGGCCTCTGGCTACACCGGTGGGTGAGGGTATGCGTTCGTTAAACGTAGCCATACGTCAAATGCTGGACCTGTTTGCATGTGTACGTCCGATTCGTTACTTCCCCGGCACACCCACCCCGATGAAGGATTCAGGGACGACTGACATGGTGATCTTTAGGGAGAATACTGAGGATATCTATGCGGGGATTGAATGGGAAGCGCAAAGCGATGAGGTAATAAAACTGATCGAGTTTTTGCGTAAGGAAATGAATGTTACAAAAATCCGTTTTCCAAAGACGTCCGGTATTGGGATCAAGCCTGTTTCGAAAGAAGGCTCGGTTCGTCTGATCCGCAAGGCGATCCATTATGCAATAGACAATAATCGTAAATCTGTTTCCCTCGTACATAAGGGCAACATCATGAAATTTACGGAAGGGGCATTTCGAAACTGGGGATACGAACTGGCGGTGAACGAGTTTGATGCCGAAGTGATAGGCGAGGGTCCCTGGTGCAAGATTAAAAACCCCAACAACGGGAATGACATTATCGTCAAGGATATTATTGCAGATAACTTCTTGCAGCAGATCCTGTTAAAGCCGGAAAGCTATGAGGTGATTGCGACCCTGAACCTGAATGGAGACTATATTTCAGATGCCTTGGCCGCACAGGTTGGAGGAATTGGAATTGCACCCGGTGCAAACATCTCGGATGATATTGCCTGCTTTGAAGCAACCCATGGAACTGCACCTACCCATGCGGGCAAAGACCGGGTAAATCCCGGATCAATTATCTTGTCTGCAGAAATGATGTTGCGTCATATGGGATGGACAGAGGCCGCTGATCTGGTGATTTCCGGAATATCAGGTGCCATTGCATCCCGAACGGTGACGTATGATCTGGCGCGTGCCCGGGCAGGAATTCAGGCCAGGGCGCGACGACCGGGCACCTCAAAAGAGGTGCAGGAAGACCTCGAACGGCTGATGCCGGGGGCTACTCTGGTGAGTACCTCGGGTTTCGGAGATGCGATTATCAAAAGCATGTGAGCCTGAGACCGTCCGTGGTGTATGGCAGCAGGCTTCAAGGGTTGTCACCCTGTGTTCTGTGTACACTATGCAGTCCAGGTGAAACGGTCCGGGATACTCTGAAGAGAAAGAAGTTTGACAATGCCGAAAAAACAGCTTTACAAGATCAGTTTCTATAACCTGGATAAAGTGTATGAGGTTTTTGCAAATCAGGTGTATCAATCTGACTTGTATGGATTTATTACTATCGAGGGACTGGCATTTAACGAGCGGTCGACAGTGGTAGTCGATCCAGGTGAAGAAAAGCTTAAATCCGAATTTGAGCAAGTAAAACGTTTTTTCGTGCCCATGCATGCTGTAATTCGGATAGACGAAGTGGACAAGCAGGGGATCGCTAAAATTTCTGACGCCGGGGAGAACGTCGCGCATTTCCCGTCATCAGTCTACACCCCTGGGAGCAATGATCAGGGCAAAGAATCCTGACGGACATTAATGCAGGGCTGGATTCTTGCCGAGGATGCAGCTGGGGCGAGTTGTTTGAGGGTGTTCATTTGAGTCTATCTTGGAGAGATGCCGGAGTGGTCGAACGGGCTCGCCTGGAAAGTGAGTGTGTCCTCAACGGGGCACCGAGGGTTCGAATCCCTCTCTCTCCGCCACTAAACAAACAGGGTTAAGTGTACATTCGGCGGCTGCAAGCATCACCGATGCAAGTTCAAGGCTGCCTTGCATTGTTCAGTTTTATTCATAAGACTTGCATCTTGAATGCCGGGGTGGCTGATTGGGTTGTCGAAGACAGACACCGTCAGTCGCTAGATAACTGAATGGGCACAGGGGATGCAGGGCTTTGCAAATGCATACATTGGCTGTAGCCGCCTTGGCATGCTCAGCACTAGGATTCGTGGATTAATGGTGTTTTTTTGAGTGTTATTGGGCTGATGATGAATAACTGGATCAGTGGCATTTTGGTCGGTTCATCAACCCTGAATCAGACAAAATTTCAATACGGGCATTTTTCCGGGAATGATTGAGGAAGCTCTGTTATCCATCGGCCTTCTGGTATTGGCCACAAAGCTGACTGAGGGTGTCCTCAAGCGCTTTCGCGTGAACTCCATAGTAGCTTACACGGTGGTTGGGATTGTATTGGGTCCGGTCACGGGCATCGTCGAGCCTACCGGCGAGATGCAGATACTCCTTGGGATAGGCATCTTCCTTCTGTTCTTCCTCATTGGCCTGGATGAACTCGACATACCCAGCTTTGTGGCTGCCTTTCATGGGCGTTTCGTCATCGCTGCAGTTATATCGGTTCTAGTACCCATGTTGGCGATCATGACTGTCACCAGTGACCTGGTCTACGATTTCGGACTCGGCTTGAACTTTACGGAATCGATATGCCTTGCTGGAATTCTATCCCTGACCAGTCTGGGGCTTGCGGCCAAGGTACTGGTTGACGAAGGGCACATTCGAAAGCCGATCGGGATCAGGATATTCACTACGGCGCTCATGGCTGAATTGTTGGCCTTGCTGCTGGTGGGATTCACCATTGGCGAACATGCTCATTTATTGAGCTGGAGTGGTGTATTTATCCTGATTGGTCAGATTGTCGCCTTCACCGTAGTGACCTGGGTATTGGCCAGCCGGGTTATGCCGTCCGTGATCATACTGCTGAAACGGTTTTTGCACGTACCGCAACTTTCCTTTGGTCTGGTTTTGGGTGGATTGTTCCTGACCGTATCAGGCGCTGCAAAATTGGGTCTTCACGGTTCACTGGGCGCTTTGTTATTCGGCTCGGCGCTGTCCGGGCTTCCTTATCAGGTGCGACGCGATATCGTGCCGGGAATGCGTGGTATTGCAGAAGGGTTCTTCGTACCGCTCTTTTTTGCTGCTGCCGGCCTGCACCTGAGCATTTCTTTCATCGAGTTGCCAGTATTGACGATTGCAGCATTGGTGATCGTTCCTTTTGTGGGTAAGTTTGCAGGAGCACTCACGGGTGCATTAGTGACTCGCCAGGAAATGCCGTTCACACTGGCTACGGGAATGATGGCCAAGGGTGTTGCCGAGATTGCCCTGTTACTGGTGCTTCTTGAGACGGGTGTCATCGGACAAAGCATATTTTCTCTTCTCGTGTTGATCATGGTGGCCCATATCCTTCTGGTACCGCCAGTGATCAACTCCGCCATCAGCAGGGTCAAGTCATCGGAGCATGCTGATCAATCCGTCGCTCAGATGCCATCGCTGGCCCATCTGGACTTTGCACTGGATGACATTACTGTGGATGACATCCTCGACCGTTCGCGAACCTATCCCGATTCGTCACTGTCTGTGCGTGCGTTTGTAGACCGTTGGGTTGTCCCGCACCAGCGTGACTATGTGATTGTGGAACAAGGCCGTCTCCTCGGCACTGTAGCCTTGGACATGTTGCGCTACTTGCCCAAAAACTCATGGACCAGCACGCCTGTAGGTAAATTCATGCGCCAGGATCCTCCATGTGTCTGGTTGAATGAACCTGTAGAGGATGCACTGCAGAAAATGACCGAAAACTCGCTTTCCGTGATGCCGGTACTGGATGAAAAATCCAGAGAGTTTCTGGGCATCATTACCAGCCAGGAGATTCTTGATCTCATGATTCTGGAAGCACGGGGAGAACACTGAGCATCAGGAACCGCAGCACATCTTCACTGGCGGGTTGCGCGCTGACAGACGTCTTGCCTGCCTCGGGTCAGGCCGTTTTAAAATCCCAGACGGTTAGGTTATAGTCAGGATGCGGTCTGTATCAGTATCCTTGGGCGGCGAAATCTGTGAACCCCGCCAGGCCCGGAAGGGAGCAACGGTAGCAGTCATTTTGGGTGCTTTTGGACAGCTGATGCAGGTCGCCCCGCAGCAAATACAGGCATGTCTGTAGAACCCTGGCAATGAGTTACCAAGCATTAGCACGCAAGTGGCGCCCCAGAAACTTTACTGAAGTCGTGGGCCAGATGCATGTCGTGAAGGCATTATCGAATGCCCTGGACCAGCAGCGACTGCATCATGCCTACCTCTTTACGGGCACTCGGGGGGTGGGAAAAACGACACTGGCACGAATTTTTGCCAAGTGCCTGAATTGTGAGGCTGGGACCAGTGCTGCCCCCTGTGGAGCCTGCAGTGCCTGTCAGGAAATTGATGAGGGCAGGTACATTGACCTGATCGAAGTGGATGCGGCCTCGCGTACCAAAGTTGAGGATACCCGTGAACTGCTCGATAACGTTCAGTACAGCCCGACACGGGGCCATTTCAAGGTATATCTGATCGATGAGGTCCACATGCTGTCAGGGCATAGCTTCAATGCGTTGCTGAAGACCCTGGAGGAACCCCCCTCGCATGTGAAATTTCTGCTTGCGACCACGGACCCGCAGAAGTTGCCGATGACCGTGCTGTCTCGCTGCCTGCAGTTCAACCTCAAAAAGTTACCGGATGATGCTGTCGTGCAACAGCTGGAAAAAATCATGCAGGCAGAGGATGTTCCATTTGAAAAATCAGCGCTGCATGCGATTGCACGGGTGGCAGACGGGAGTATGCGTGACGCATTGAGCCTGCAGGATCAGGCCATCGCCTATAGCAAGGAAAATGTCACTGACAGCGCCATGCATGAAATGTTGGGTACCGTGCCAAGGGAGTACATGCATAAGTTGATGCAGGCGCTGATCGACGAGGATGCTGCTCGAATCATGCGATATTCACACGAACTTGCGCAGCTCTCTGCTGATTTCAGCGCCCTGTTTGAAGACCTGATCGGGATTCTGCATCAGGCTGCAATTTTCCAGGCGGTTCCGGATATTCAGGGGCCCTCCGGGCCAGAGGGAGACCTTGTAGAACTGTTGGCCAAACAGCGAAGTCCAGAGGATATACAGCTTTTTTACCAGATCGCACTTGTCGGCCGACGCGACATGAATTTGTACACTTCACAGCAAGGTGCGCTGGAAATGACATTACTGCGCATGCTCACGTTCCGCCAGGCTGACCAGAAGCACAGTGGACAAGACGTTCAGCTCCCCCCAACGGATGCAGTGACTGAGGAAATTCAGGAGAGGGTAGAGTCTCCCCAGGATGTTCAGGAGAGCGTGGAACCCCCTCAAAAGCACTTGCTCAGCGAACTTGCCCAAAATGAATGCTGGTACGACCTGGTCGAGAAGCTGAATGTACAGGGAGCTACCAAAAATCTGGCTGAACGTTGCAGTGTGGAAGCCGCTACCCATGACAGTCTGGTCCTGAACCTAGCAAAGCAGGATGAAGGGATTGCCATTGCGAATGCCCGTCGAAAATTGCAACAGGCATTGGATGCGTATTTCAGTCAGAATGTGAAGTTGGAGATTACACTCACAGATCAAGAAATCGATACCCCGGCCAAAGAGAAAACCCGTGCCCTGGATGAGAGGCAGTCTCTGGCAGAAAAACATGTCGAAGAAGACGAGGTTGTCAAAGCGTTCAGGTCGAGTTTTGGGGCGGAGGTCATCACAGGTTCGGTTAAGCCCATTGGAGAATGACGATTATGCAAGGTGGTTTAGGAAACTTGATGAAAAAAGCGCAGCAAATGCAGGAAGACATGAAAAAGGCGCAAGAGGAGTTGAAAAATCTCGAGGTCGAAGGCCAGTCAGGTGGTGGCCTGGTAAAAATCGTGATGACCGGCAAGCACGAAGTGCGCAAGGTTCATATTGAGGAGAGCTTGCTGAATGAGGACAAAGATATGCTCGAAGACCTGATTGCGGCTGCACTCAATGATGCGTCCAACAAGGTGGACAAGTCGACCAAGGACCAGTTTTCCAGCCTGACGGATGGCCTGAATCTGCCGGGTGGAATGAAATTGCCTTTTTAGTGGTATATGTCAGCAAATTTTCCGAGTGACGGCGAACAGGCTCCTCCTTCTCTGCTGAACGTATTGGTCGAATCCCTGCA
>JAPOQE010000151.1 GCA_026710875.1 Gammaproteobacteria bacterium
AATAACGCACCGCTCAAGATTGCAGGAGGAACAAAGATGTCAACATTTACCAGAAGAAACTTCCTTAAGGCCACCAGCAGTACTTTTGCACTGGGCTCTGTAGGATTTGGATTTCCCCACATTGTCGGCGCCGCGAAAAAGCGGGTCGTCGTGATAGGAGGTGGCGTTGGAGGAACGATCGCTGCCAAGTACATCGCAAAAGCAGACCCTTCCATTCAAGTCACGATTGTTGAAGAGCACCCTCACCACCATACCTGCTTCATGAGCAACGAGGTGATTGGAGGTGACCGCGACATTTCCACGATCAAGTTTGGTTATGGAAAGATGGCGAACCACGGAATCAAGGTCGTCCAGGACAAGGCGGTGATGGTGGATCCCGTCGCGCACAAGGTCAAGACGGAAGGCGGTACCACCCTGGGCTATGACCGACTGGTCATGTCCCCGGGTATTGCACTCAAGTGGGAAGCTATCGAAGGCTATAGCGAAGCAGCTGCCGAGTCGATGCCGCATGCATGGATTGCCGGCACACAGACCGCACTGCTGAGAAAACAGCTCGAGGCGATGGATGACGGTGGCCTTGTGGTTATCGCGCCTCCCGGGAATCCATTCCGATGCCCCCCGGGTCCGTACGAGCGTGCGGCACAGATTGCGCACTACCTGAAACACAACAAGCCGAAATCAAAGATCTTGATCCTGGATGCCAAGGACAAGTTTTCAAAACAGGGTCTGTTCACAAAAGGCTTCAAGAACGTGTATGGAGACATGATCGAGTGGGTACCTGGTGCAGATACTGGCGGAGGCGTGAAAGCGGTCGATGTCAAATCCATGAAGGTCAAAACCGACTTCGATGATTATGATGCCTCCGTGGCCAATATCATTCCGCCCCAAAAAGCTGCGCATATTGCTCATGTTGCAGATGTCACTGACGACTCCGGATGGTGTCCTGTAGATCTTGGTACATTTGAATCCAAGAAACACAAGGGTATCCACGTAATCGGAGATGCGGGAATTATCTCAGGCCTGCCAAAATCAGGATTTGCAGCAGGTACGGAAGCCAAGGTTTGTGCACAAGCCGTCGTCGGCCTGTTGAATGACCAAGTGGCTGGCATCAACTCCTATGCGAATGCCTGTTACAGCATAATCGCACCTGACTATGGAATCTCCGTGGTGGCTGTCTACAAGCTGGCGGAAGACCGCTCCAAGATCAATAAGGTCGGAGGCGGACTGACGCCTGCTGATGCCTCTCCAGAGGCCCTCAAACGCGAAGTCCTGTATGCCTACAGCTGGTTCAATAATATGACAGCTGAGATGTTCGCCTGATCTTTCAACCCGTCTTTCAAGACAAAAAAAGTGGGCATTTTCCTCCTTTTTATTTGCCGGAGATAAGCCCTCCAGCTTCAACTCAAAGTATCATTCAATAAGCGGAACCTTGTACACGAGTGAGCCGATCGCGCCCTCTACACCCGCGAAATTTGCGTGACACATCACACATCTTTCCATAACCACCGGAACCGCAGTTGCCTTGCGTAGATAGCGCTTGCCATCAATCGTGACGACCTCTTCATGAGTCGCCTCGCCACTAAGCAGCTTGTGCTTGACCTCTTCCTCAAAGGCATCCATTGGATTATTGACGGCCGGGTTGATCAGGACATCAGTCAGACCGATCAAGCGAACTTCGTGAAAGCCGTTGTCTTTCATGGTTTGAAAGAGCGCACCCGCTGCACTTGCAGCAGAAAAAACGGAAGGGTCAGATACATATTTGTCGGTTATCAGAACGACGGCTGTTTTGTAAAGGGTGTCAAGCATATGAACCTGATCACGTGTACGTGACACTGCTGGATCCTCAGCAATGGCATCGATCATCAAAACGAGCGTCATACTGATAGAAATCAGCAATGCAAAAAGGTAATTTCTCTTTTTCAATGTGCTCCTCCTTTTCTATCAACTTATGATTTTTTGTAGTCTGACATGAGTATACTCCATACGATCTATATTTTATAGATGATTGGCAGCCATCGCATTTGGTTACTTTTTGTGCTGCCTTGCACGCAGAATAAAGTACAATGCCCAACATATGCGCGTCACAAAATTTACAGACTACGCCCTTCGGGTCCTGATCTACCTGGCATGTACACCAAGGGGTGAGCTCACGACCGTCTCACAGCTTGCAGCGGCCTACTCAATATCCGTGCACCATGTCCGTGTGGTGGTGCACAAGCTCGGTCAGGCGGGGTACATCAACAGTACGCAGGGTAAAAGTGGCGGGATTGAGCTGGCACGGGACCCTACGGAAATACTGATTGGAGAAGTGATCCGGGATACCGAAAAAGATTTCTTTATCGTTGAGTGCTTCAACCCCCAGGGGTCATGCACTATCGTCAAGGCCTGCAAGCTGAAGAGTATCCTAGGGGATGCCCTGAATGCATTCATTGAAACTTTGGACCAGTATACGCTGGCGGATATTACCGACAACAGACACGCCATCTTGCAGCAATTCGACGTGGCCTGACCAGGTCAGGCGATCATTCCGCGCAGATTGTTTTCACAGCCTGCCGGTTTCGTGATATCAAATGAACAGGCAGATATCAGACTTCTGTGCCGCAGGCAAGAATGAGGCGGCTCCAACCCAGCCGGCGACTTCATCAATAAATTCATCTTTTGCGTAGCCAAACAAGTCAACGGTCATCTGGCAAGCGAACATGCTGACCTCAGCTTCTAGAGTCAATTCACGCAATTCCTCAATGCTGGCAACGCCTTTGTCCCTTATGGTTTGTTGCATCATCAGCGTGGCAAATTTCTCAAAACCCGGGATATTTGTGCTGAGTGCATTCGGGATATTCCACTCCACGCTTTTAAACCAGTCCGGACCAAACGGCATTTTCATCGGCATCGCCGGATTGCCCAGCGGGGAAACCTCCAGGTCAAGATCCTTTTTCAGCAACCCCAAACCGTAGAAGGTGAAAAAACATGAAACTTCCCAACCCAGTGCTGCAGCCGTTGATGCAAGAATAAATGGCGGATACGCCATATCCAGGGTCCCTTTCGTCGCAATGAGTGACAGCTGTGGGGTCCTTGCCTCCTCGCGCTCCTGCAGCTTCTGTTCCAGCCGTTCATCAAACCACCGGTTGAGAGTTTCCTCATCAAACTGATCTGGAACTTGTGTTTTCGAATTGGGTGTACTGTCTTCTTGCATCTCAACCTCCGAGGATTGCATGCGGCCTCGATGTAGCCATAATAAGCCGAGGAAGTATAAGGTAATTTTTCAGGATTATATACACAAGACCACACGAGATGCACTCAGCCAAAGCGGGATATACAGCCCACCCCTGCCCTATCACAAGGCACTACACGCGGATAGCTGTTTGTTTCAGCCGGAATCGGATTCTGATTGTGGTTCAGGTAGCGTCCCAGGGGTCGGTAATGGATGCACTGCTACCCAAACAGAAACATAAGGAAAAGCATTACTCAATGAGAGGGTGGGTGAAGCCATCGAAGCCATTAACCGAACGCTGCCGCCCTGTCATGGAAGCATGGAGCAATTACATATTAAGGGGGAACCAATGAAAAACCTAATCCTTATCGCGCTATGCTGCACCCTGCTTATAGGGTGCGGCCCACAAGTGCTTTTACTGTTTTACAGCCCGGAAGAAATTGCTGCTATGCAGGAATACGCAAGGCAAAATCCCAAAGCCCTAGAGCGCATTGACTGGCATGAATACGAACACAGGAGATTACGTCATGTCCGGTAAATCAGATTTTACAACTTCGGGGATTGCCACGTTAGGCGGCGTATTTCTGATTCTACAAATATTCAAATTGTCAGAAATAATTGATTGGTCATGGTGGATTGTAACCGCGCCTTTATGGGCCG
>JAPOQE010000152.1 GCA_026710875.1 Gammaproteobacteria bacterium
ATGCAGGCCAGGCTGGGGCTGCGGATCGAGGACATCACGCAACTTGGTGATGACATCAGGGTACGTGCACGGCCTGAGAATGCATGAACGGGCTCAAACCCGGGACAGCAGTAGACTGGTCTTGCAATCTCACGATTCATCAATTACTTGTAAATCGAAATTGAAGGCGTAGTCATGTTTACCGGAATCGTGGAGGAAGTGGGGGTTGTACAACGGCTGGAAGAGGGAGAGGACATCCATCAGTACCAGGTACAAGCGACGCCGGACTTCATGAGCGGGGTCAAGACCGGCGAGAGTATCTCCGTGAACGGCGTTTGCCTGACCGCATACAACCTGCAGCAGCATTCATTCCAGGCGGACGTGTCCATGGAGACACGACGTTGCACAACGTTTGGCAAGCCTCGACAAGGTGACCAGGTGAATCTGGAGCGGTCGGTGACGCCTACGACGCGCCTGGGAGGGCATATCGTCAGTGGCCATATCGACGGGATTGTCCGGCTCATCGCACGCGAGGACCATGGAAACGAGTCGGACCTGTGGATCTCAGTGCCGGATGAGTTGTCCCGGTACATTGCGCCCAAAGGGTCCATCTGCCTGGATGGAGTCAGCCTCACCATCAACCGGGCTGAAAAGGGTCAGTGTTGTGTTACGGTGATTCCCCATACGCTGAAAAATACCACCCTCGGAAGTCGGGTACCTGAGGACGAGATGAATCTGGAGGTGGATCTGGTGGCACGGTACTTGGAGCAGTTAACGCGAAATGACAGGTAGATTCTAATGCAGGGCAGCTACACATCGGGTGCAGATTATTCAGGGCAGGGTGTTCGCATCGCCATCATCTGTGCACGCTTCAACGGCAAGGTGGTCGAAGCAATGAGAGCTGCGGCAGAAGACGTGTTGCTCGAGCATGGCGTTGCCAAGACAGATATCCGGTGCATCCATGTCCCAGGCGCTTTTGAGCTTCCCCTTGCCTGCAAGGCCCTGGCCGAGACAGGTCACTATGAGGGCATCATCGCCCTGGGCTGTGTCATCCGCGGAGACACTCCTCATTTCGAGTATGTGTGCCAGGGCTGTACAGCCGGCATACAGCAAGCAAGCCAATCCTCCGGGATCCCCATCGCCTTCGGGTTGTTGACGACGGATACGCTGGAGCAGGCAGTGCAGCGCAGTTCCGGCGACAGCAACAAGGGGCATGATGCCGCCCTTTGTCTGTTGGAGATGGTCAATGTACTGAAGTCCATACAAACCGGTGGATGAGGGACTCCCACATAAGCGCCACTGGTCGAGGCGGTTTGCACTGCAGTCGCTGTATCAATGGCAACTGGCAGGGCACAGTGCAGATGATCTGATTGCACAATATGCGGATGATGAGAACTGGCACAAAGTTGACCAGCCATACTTCGAGGAGATCGTAAGAGAGTCAATAAAACTGTCCGATCAACTCAATGAAATCATTACACCTTGTGTCGATGGGTCGATGGCGCGCATCGGACCCGTAGAGAAGGCAATCCTGTTATATGCAACGTACGAAATGCAGTATAAACGTGAGATTCCAAAAGACGTGATCATTTCCGAGGCAATTATCCTGTGCAAGAAATTTGGCGCGTCCGGGGGCTACAAACTGATCAATGGGGTCCTTGACAAAGTTTCAGAGAAACTCCTGGACTGAGGGGTACTGACTGCAGCTGAATGCAGCGAGCACGAATGTGTTAGAACAGGAAATAATCGCCCGGTATTTCTCAAGGCACTCGACTGATGCGCATGTCGAGCTCGGTGTGGGGGATGACGGGGCCGTTGTCCGGCCTCCTGATAATTCAAAACTGGTCATTACGGTAGATACCCTCAACGAAGGGACTCATTTTCATGCGAATTGCTCCCCCGAGCACCTGGGTCACAAGGCACTGGCTGTCAACCTGAGCGATCTTGCGGCCATGGGGGCAACGCCACTCTGGGCAACGCTCAGCCTCTCCCTGCCGGAGATTGAACATCCGTGGCTAGAAGGTTTTTCCAGGGGCCTGTATTCACTGGCCGACCGGCACGGCGTGAAGCTTGTTGGAGGTGATCTCGTGCGTGGGGCACGCTCCATATCAGTACAGGCAACGGGGTACCTGGCATCCGGGCAGGCGTTGACCCGATCGCATGCCGAACCCGATGACTTGATCTATGTTACCGGTACGCTGGGCGATGCGGCGGTTGGCCTGAGGCTGCTCGAGGAAGCCGAAAAGCATGCGGTGTCTGAGAAAGACCGGGACAGCTTTCTGTTGCACCTGAACCGACCCCAGCCGAGAGTGGAGGTTGGTCGAGAGATTGCAGCCTTCGCCAGTGCCGCCATCGATTTGTCCGATGGATTATTCCTGAACCTTGAGCAGCTATTGCAGATGAGTGGGGTAGGGGCGCGGGTTGACCTGGAACAGCTGCCTCTGTCCGATGCCATGCAACGTTGGCAGCAGGCGGATGCGGACTGGGACCTGGTGCTTTCAGGAGGAGAGGATTACGAACTGGTTTTTACGGCAAGTCCGCAATACGGTGAGGAAGTGAATAACGTAAGTACGCGAACGGGCTGTCCGATTACCGAAATAGGATGTATTGCACTGGGTGGCGAACTGGAGTTGCTCCAGGCAGGTCACAGGTACCGCCCGCCTGACAGCCCGGGGTTTGATCATTTTGGTTGACTCAAGGTCATGCGCCAGAATGTAAGACAAGTGGCTGTCAGCAGCCCCATCCACCTGTTCTCGTTTGGATTTGGAGCGGGGCTTTCACCTGTTGCCCCTGGTACCGTCGGAACCCTGGTTGGACTTGCAGCCTATCTGGCCCTGGTGCCGCTTGGTCCCGCTGCCTACACCGCAGTCGTGGTGCTCGTATTTTTAGCGGGATGCTGGACCTGTGGACAAACGGCTTCTGCATTGGGGGTCCATGATCATCCCGGTATCGTTGCGGATGAGATTGTTGGCTACCTGATTACCATGTGGTACGTCCCTTTCCAATGGTACTGGATCCTTGCAGGATTTATCCTGTTCAGAATCTTCGATATATGGAAGCCATGGCCTGTTTCGTGGGCAGACCGAGATGTAGCAGGCGGGTTCGGGATCATGCTGGATGACGTGCTGGCGGCCCTGTATGCAATGCTGTGTCTTCATGGCATGGTGTGGGCGGTGCAGGTGATATAGCCGCACGATCTGAGCTTACAGAATTATTATCCATGTACAATCCAGCATATTGGCGCCCACTTTTTACCAGATCCACGTTCCTGCAATGACCGTACGTACCCGTTTTGCTCCCAGTCCAACCGGAAATCTGCATATTGGCGGTGTACGGACTGCACTGTTCAACTGGCTGTATGCAAAGCATCATGAGGGCGAGTATCTGCTGCGCATAGAGGATACGGACCAGAAGCGCTCGTCGGCTGAATTTGTTGAGGACATCCTTGCGGGACTGTCTTGGCTGGGCATCGAGTCCGATTCTGAACCGGTGTTTCAGTCATCGCGAATGACGCGCTATCAGGAAGTGATTCAGCAGCTGCTCGATTCCGGGATGGCCTATCACTGTTATTGCTCCAGGGAGCGCCTGGATTCGCTGCGCCGTGAGCAAATGGAAAGCGGGCAAAAGCCCCGCTATGACGGGCGCTGTCGACCAGGCGTACCCAAAGGCCCCGTGGAGACGAACCCTGTCGTGCGCTTCAAAAACCCGATTCAGGGCAGCGTACAGGTGGATGACAAGGTGTATGGCACCGTCGAGGTCCAGAACAGCGAGCTCGACGATCTCATTCTGGCCCGCTCGGACGGTACACCGACCTATCATCTATGCGCGGTTGTTGATGATATCGACTTGGGGATCACCCATGTCATCAGGGGCAATGATCACTTAAGTAACACTCCCCGGCAGATCAATATCTTCAAGGCGTTAGGTCAACCAGCTCCAGAGTATGTCCATATTCCGCTGATCCATGGGAAAGACGGCAAACGGCTTTCCAAGCGACATGGAGCCCTGTCCGTCACCCAGTACCGCAAGGATGGGATTTTGGCGCAGGCGCTGATCAACTACCTGGCACGACTCGGGTGGTCCCATGGAGACCAGGAAATTTTTACTCGCAGTGAATTAATCAAGCTCTTCAGCCTAAATTCCGTGCAGTCCTCGCCCGCAATCTTTGATATGGAAAAGCTGCTTTGGGTGAATCATCAGCATCTCAAGCAAACCCCAGGAGCTGAGATTCAAGAGGAACTTGCTGACTTCTTCAGTTCCTGCGGAATCTCTCCAGACGGCCAACCCGGTTTGCCGGAATTGTTTGATGTACAAAAGGAACGCTGTAAAACGTTGCAGGAAATATGCGGTGCAAGTGAATATTTCTTCAGCAATATCAAGGACTATGATGAGAAGGCTGTCAGAAAACATTTCACCGGCGACAGCATCCGAATTCTGGAAACCCTGAAACGATCCCTGCAGAACACGCAAGATTGGACCGCAGCAGAGATCAAGGCTGCACTGGGTTCTGTGGCAGGCGAGATGAATTTGAAGTTTGGCCAAATCGCGCCCCCCCTGAGACTTGCCGTCACGGGACAGGCTAATTCGCCGTCCATCGATATCACACTGGAGTTGCTCGGCGCCAGGAAGACTATGGAGCGTATCGATCAGGCAATTGAATATATGAGGGGTTTGGTATAGGTTATCGCGCTGGATGCATGGGGCTATAGCTCAGCTGGGAGAGCGCTACAATGGCATTGTAGAGGTCGGCGGTTCGATCCCGCCTAGCTCCACCAACCCAATCGTCGCGATTGAAGCTTGACAGCCAAAGCATGGTTATCGTACCGTGCGCCGCCACTAGTGCAAAGAATCGTACACTTTGACAATCTCTTCAGTCGTCCCCATCGTCTAGAGGCCTAGGACACCGCCCTTTCACGGCGGCAACGGGGGTTCGAATCCCCCTGGGGACGCCAATTTAAATATCATAAGTTACTGTAATATAAAGTAATATTACAGTATCAAAATCTACCCCAAGCCCCAAAATTAGCAGAATGAAGTAGTGAATCCCTGAACTGAAAACGGGAGAATGAAAAAATGAGAATTACAGGCATGATCTTGGCCGCAATTCTTACACTGGCTAACCCTGTAATTGCGCATGAGCAAGAAAATCTGGAACAGACTGCGCAG
This sequence comes from Gammaproteobacteria bacterium, assembly GCA_026710875.1. GTDB lineage: Bacteria > Pseudomonadota > Gammaproteobacteria > UBA4575 > UBA4575 > WTFY01. The sequence goes on from JAPOQE010000152.1 coordinate 5,146, forward strand.
TTGGTAGTCCTGTCAATGTGTAACAGTGCGCTAAGTCAAGTCCGTTTACTTTGGCATTTACGCAATGTCCATCCAATGCAACCAGAAGGACAAAACGCCACAGCCGAGCGCGCTGTTCAAATAGCAAATAGTTGTAAAGAAGTTGCGCCCATTGTTGAAAGCCCCATTGTGCGCATTGAAATGGATGATTTGCTCAAACAGATTGACAGCCTTGTAGATGATTTTGATTAATGCTGAAAATAAGGGAACGCAGTAATCCTGGCCACAACAAGCCCGCTTCATGCGGGCTATTTTATTCCGTCCCATTGCCTTGCATCCCTGCATAACTTCCCAGTGTAAAATTCCCGGAATACCGGCGTGGGATCACTAAGCCCACACACAGCGCAACGCAAAATCGTATCGCCCCGCACGCCATGTACGTATTCAAACTTGCTTCGAGTGCAGGCGTTCATTAAACGCAAATATGGAAACTGGAAAACGGAAAAAGCCCGAACGCAAGGTAAAACCGTGCAATGCTGCATGACTGAATCCGAGCATGAGAAGTATCTGGTTTTCGTTCGGGAATACAACGCAAGGCATGGAACGTCATTAAAGCCCCAGGGCCTTGCAAGAGTATTATTATTTGCCGGCCTGAAAAGTTACCGGGAGCATTGGCATAAGGAAAAAGAGCCTAACCAGACAGAATTAGATTACCTTAATTCAGGGCTACGCAAGCGTAAAAATCCCGGTTCAGACTATGATTAAAAAAGGCCGCTTGAATCGCGGTCTTTTCTTTGGATGCAGGATTGTCTAATTCAGCTTATCCGGTAGCCATGGCAATTCCAGACTTTCCAAGTCTCCCTCTGGTTTGTTTTTAATATCCGTCATGGCTTGGCCCATCGCGACAATGAATAGACTGTAAAAATTTTCATGGAGCTGTTCGATTGCTGCATGGTTCTTTGTTGCCGCTTCTTTCAGCATACCCATCTTATGCGCTTCAATTCCTTTCTGAATTTCTGCATTAAGAAAATATGAAAACCAATGCACGGTATCCGCTTGCTCGCTGTTCATAATTTAATTTCCCCCTAGTTTGTGTTTGTCGGGTTTAATTCGATTAGAACGATAATCACGAACAGAA
>JAPOQE010000153.1 GCA_026710875.1 Gammaproteobacteria bacterium
CGACCAGATGCTCAAAAACGATGATGACACCTACTACATGCGCCGCAGCTTCGACGGCTATAACCTGACGCTTGAAAGACAGCTGAACGACAATATGCGCGTACACGCTGAGTACCTGCAGCGCGACATCGAGCGCGGTGAAGAGGAAGATCACATCAGCATCGGATTCCGTTACGACTTCGAAGCGGAGCTGTAAACGATCCAAATCACAGTCCAATCCGGGCCGCTGTCCAGCGGCTCGGGGCTGGACGTAAAACCGCACTTCCAGCATTCGAGGCACGGCCTCGCAACAACCTCGCCTGATTCAGGCATCACACTTCACAGCAAGATACGCAATCCCAGCGTACCTGCGTATCAGCACACCAGCAGCAGGGGTAATCCCGTGCGTATGAGTACGGTCGAATTCATCGCCCGGAGTGGGCTGTACTTTCTAAAAGGGTAGTCGTGTCAGTCCCGGACGGGACGGCTATCAGTCAAACGGGTTCCACCAGCGGTCTTTCTTTTCCTGCTTGCGCGGGGCTTCTTTCGTGGCAGTGGCGCGAGCCTCTTGTGCCCGGGTCAGGGTCTTTAGAGCGGCAGCCAGTTGGGTGGCCGTGTGGCCGCTCTTGATCGGGATGCGTGTCGACTTGCTGCGCGTGTTCCAGTTGAAATGCGGTTTCAGCTTTTGCTGGTATTTCTTCGGGTAGTCCCCGAAGTTCTGTTGCGGGAAGCGCTGGATCCTGCCCTCGATCGTGATCGTCGCCTTGCCGAAGATGCCGTACTCGCGCCCGTACCTGCCGACACCAAGGCCCTCGCGCAGGATGCGGTAGTCGACCTCGGGGCACAGCGAAAGGTCCTGTGGGAAATCCGGATCATTGTGCACTTCAAGGCATGCCTGTTTCGTGTACTGGATTGAATCCTGGTCTACCATCAGGCCGAGCACGTCGGCCCCGGCCACCAGCGTCTCGACGGCATTGCGCTCGGTGTCGGTGAAGGCGCTGAGATCCATGTTCGTATGCGCCGTTCGCTCGCCACGTGCCGTGTCACCCCTTTGCGAACGCGGGGTTGCTCGCTCGATAACGACCTTTGGGGGCTCGAACGGGGTGTATTCGGGGACATCGGAATCATCGATCGAGCAGATTTTCGTGATCTGCTCCTGGGTGAAACCCTTGTCGAGGTAGAACTGCACATCGTCCGGGTCGCAGGCCGCATAGCTTGCCGGTGCCAGTACAAGCCCGAGGCAGGCGAGCAGTGAAATCCGTCGTGTGCGCATCAGTGGAGTGTGCCTAAGAATGAGTCTGTATTGATCGCTGCGCCATGGTAATCAATGCGTGCATAACTAGCAAATCGTTGTATGCGTAAGGGAGTTGGATGTACATCTGCCATCGCCACCTGATTACACCCTGCTGGCTTTCCTGTACGGGACTGATTAAGCCGCAAGACGCAATGCATGCACAGCTATTGACCGATCCAGGCTGTTCCTCAGGGAGCACTCAATGTTGCCATGCTGACTGTGGACATGTGGCACATAGCAAGGGACAATCACGCGCGCTTGCTGGGAGAAATCATGGGAGTTTCGTGAAAAGAGACATCCCGAAACCAAGCGTCCACTGGAGCATGGCTCGCCATTGACTGAAGTTTATGGCTTCAATGACACATCGTGTCGCAGGGCGCTCAGGGCTGGTCCCGGTAATATAAACACTGAACCATTGAGGGGAACGAATAATGTCTAGAGTATGCCGGTCGGCCGTCATCGTCTGTGTCCTTGCCTTCCTGCTGGTCGGGTGTGCGAGCACACCGAAGTCCGGTGCCGGGGACAAAATATATGGATATTCACTGGCCGTTGTCGACGTCACGGTAAGCCCTGACGTGTACACCGGGTTGTTTGAACGCATCGATAATATCGACAATGAGGAATTTGCCAGGCAGGTGGAGGAGAGCCTTGAGACCGTGATGACCGAGACAATCGCCCCCTCCTTTTCTGGAGATATTCCTGCCAGGGTACTTGTTCATGTTGACGAGATGATGATCGCCAGCAATGTCGGCAGAGTCATCGTCGGCAACGAGAGCTTTATCGGCGGGAAGGTAGATGTCTTGGATGCCTCGACAAACACCGTCATCGCAGCAAAACACTTTCGCGAACAGGAAAAGGATATCAGCTTTACCGGGAATATCGGCAGCCTGATCGAACTGACGAAAAACATTGTAGATGCCGCTTCCAATGACCGGGTTGAAGAAGCGTCACGGGAGTTTGCGGAGAGTGTCAAGCGATGGCTGGATTCCTGATTCCAGGTCGCATACTCGGGATTCTTGATTTCTTGTACGTTGCACGGTAACCGCGTGCACGGATCCTTTACATCGTGAGCACGGGACGCCGGAACATGAGCTACCGGATCATGCTGCTGGCACTGGCGCTGCTGGTGAGCGGCTGTGCTAGCACTTCACGCACGGATTCCGCAGCTGCGGCGCTGTCGTGTTCTGAAATTCTTGATCATGAACATATCAGCAATGCGCAGCACCACGGATCCGAGCCGTATCGGGCCCTGGTGGCCCTGTACCGCAAGAAAAAATGTCCGGCACCCGATTTCCATCAGGCACGAATTGCCGCTGTCAACCGGAAGAACATCGAGCGCCTGTCTGCCGAGGACCGGGCGCTCAGTTGCCAGGAAGTCCTGGTGGAAAAGACGCACCTTGACGAGTTGCTCGAATGGCATTCCACCGTGCAGAGCAGAATGTCTGTCCTGAGATTGGGCACGAACGAAGCCAAGTTCGCGAGAAATATCCACAAACAATCTGAGTCCATGTCCGTTCGCCAAGCCGGCCTGGGTTCACTTTTTGAGGCCAACGTGTGTGCGATGGCATTGTCGGCAGAACAAAAGGTGCTGGCCAAGGAAGTGCATCGGGCCCCGTTGCGCTATGCCCGCAAGCGTTTCGTAAGTCTACTGGATGAAACGGAACAGGCTTCACTGTTTGGCATTATCCGCGAGGATGAGACGGCATTATCGTGCAAAGGACTGATCGCACAAATCAGGTTTGAAGAAGACCGTCGCGTCTACCACCTTGGAACCGCGAGCAGGACCATCGTGCAAGGAGGAGAGTTCACCGGAACAATGTTCGGTGCGCTGATCTTTGGAGAAGCAGGCGCCATGCTGGGCATGCTGCTGGATACCCAGACCTTTGCATTGGCCGGTCGGATGACCAAGCGGGAGGGAAGGCTGCTTTATCTCCTGGGCAGAAAATCGTGCTACTTCGAATTTGCCGTTAACCCGGCACAACAGGAGAAGCTTACGGCTCTGGCCGATGCGCTTGCGGTGGAGGATCGATCGCTGCCTTGCAAGGCGCTGAGGGACATCTCTCACTCCACGATGTCAAGCCTGATCGGGTTGTTGGCGAAGGATAGCCTCGCGAGAAGCCGCTATGACGTCTTCTGGCAGGCGAGAGCATCCGGGGCTTTGTCGGATCGAGATGCCGGGTTGATGGTGCTTGAGGAAATTAAGAACTGCAGCACGCGGGCTTAAAAGAACAGGTGCCCGAAGAGGGCACCTGTTGGTGTGCCTCCCCGCGACTCCCTTGCTGGAGAAGCACGGAAAAATGCAGTGAGTCTCAGGTGTCAAGCCCACTGCATAGAAATTTCTCTGCATGGTTGCCTGCAACGGACTCTCCTCTTGTCCGGCAGGCAGAGCTTCCCTCCCCTCTGGCATTTCAGGCCTCTTCGTGGATGCGGAGTCAGCGTTCCCTGCCGACTCTACATCACCAGTTAATGCAACCGAGGTCGCATTGGGCACACACACTGCATGGTATTTCCATAAAAGTCAAGCACAATATGTAGTGTTTTAATCCAGATTCCCGTTTAGTGCTGTAAATTGCGCTAATGCAGGGTCACCAACACCTCGTTTCGCCGCAGAACTGGGAGCGTCCAGGGCTGATATCGCCAATGTAAGTCGAGACTTCGCCATTTAACTTCTTGAAGGATTTACCCAGTATCGGAAGAACTATTTTCATCAACAGGATTTCCACTTCAAATACACAGGCCTGTGCATTGACAGCATGTTTACAGAGACTAGACTTTCGAAGTGTAGCTGGTTTTCAAGTTGATCATACTGAACCTGCACATCAGAAAAGCTCATGTTACTTAACGATGCAAGTATTCAGATCGGCACTGCAATACCGCCTGTTGAACCAGTGGACACCCGAAAAGGCAGGACATTTTTAGCAGATGTCTGGACAGATAAGGGGCGCACGCAGGCCTACTTGAAACTTCTCAATATTGAAGATATTGCGAGGGAAGCGCTTTGCGCAACGCTGGCCAGATACCTTGGTTTGCCGATCGCCCAGGCATTTTATGTGAGTGTAGACCCTTCCTACGTAGATGGTCAGGTCATCGGTAACGATCAGAACATCACGTTCGGTTTGAGGAATAATCATACTTCTGCCATCAGGAACATTGATCTCGATAATCTGGTTCATGATTGGAAAGAGCCGGATATAATCAATTGCGCCGTATTTGATGAATGGATTTTCAACCGTGATCGTCTTCCCCATAACCTGAGATTTGACACCACCAAAGTCTATTGGTTGATCGACCATGACGAGACGTTGCCGAATTATGCCTCACCGGAGGCGCCCGCTAACTCTTCACTACTACGTTTGCTGTCAAAATCAAGGTCGGAGTTTGAGTTATGGAAATTACGAGAAAAAGCCATGGTGCAGGTGCAGCGGTTCGAGCGTATTGAATGGGACAAGGTTCTGGAGCTGCTCAGGTCTGATATCTTGGTTGGTAGTGAAATCCACTTTGCCCGCTATATTGAATTTCTACAGAACAGGCTATCTGCCATGCACAGCATCATCACCACCAGTATAGGCATCCAGCAAAGGCAGCTGGACTTGGGGAACCGTCCGGTTTCAAACAATAAATCTAAGGAGGAGAAATGAAATCCCAATTCCCTGAACTTCCCAAATACGGGCTTTCTTGGCGGAGTATTCAGGTGGAACCCATTCCACATTCTGGAGAAAGGATTTCGGTTGGCACAGTTGTAAAAGGAGAAGATCAGTCTCTGATTGCTGCCAAGCTGCTTCCCATTCAAAAACTTAAGAAGATTTATGGAGAGGAATTTGGCAAGCGTCTTGGTGAAGCCCTTAAATTCTGTGTCGATGCTGCTGAAAAATTCTATTCCCTGAATCCGCTGTCCTCCAACTGGACGCCACCATTGGAAGGGTTCTACCTGGGAAACGAGAAAACAACACTCGCCGAGAATATCGATGACGGATTGCTGGTGGCTGCCTTGCACAGTTCATCCTTCAGTGTCGCTTTCAATGCCGAGAAAGTGAAGACTGCAAAACGAACTGAACTATCAGCACCTGAAGACTGGAGAAAACAAATTATTGAAGCCGTCAAAATGAACAGGCACGACTTCGACGATTGCTTTCAGCGCAAGTTTCAAATTCATGGTTCAGGGGTTCCTTTCAAGTTCGATTTCATATCTGAAAAATACGCTGCTCAGTTTGATGCAATTTCTGATAACGGAAGTTTTCAACACGCACTTGTGCGGGCACAGAGCAAGTTATGGCAACTCGACCGGCTGAGAGACGGGGATGCACTGTTTAAACCGGCATTGTGCGAATTGCTTTTGAGGATCCCGGAAGAAAACAGTGGTTCTAGTGATGTTAGTGAATTCGTAGGCGAATTAACGCATGAAGCATCCAAGCGTGATATCAGCCTTTATACCTCAAATTCATCAGTTGAGGCTGCCCACCACTTAATTGAGATTGCGGCATAGTGCAAAGCCAGTAATTTGGGTCATCGTCTAGACCTCTCTTTTTTTGCTCATCCGCTGGGTGTTCTGGACGCTGCGTTCAAGCACATCAATCCTTGCGATACCAGCGATATCGCCGAGCAGTCTGAACATGCCTAACACGGCTGCGTAATGACTCATGGAGACGCAAGGGGCTCTGTGTTCAATCTCTGTGCGAGCCAAGCAGTCGCATTCCTGTTGCAAAAAACAAAGGCACCTGAGTCGCGTTGATGAACTTCCAGAACAGGAGGTCATCGCTGCCGGCAGCCAGAGATGCAACAAAATTATGCACGAAGGCCAGTGTCAGGATGACCGATGCATAAAAGGCTGTACTTGAACTGAATTTCTTCCAGACATCGGCATCTCCACGTACACATCCACGCATGTAGGCAAGGTTGAAGCCACAGCAAAGCATGAAGCCTGCCAGTGAGAACCAGTCCAGCGTCAGCCAGACTTGCTTGGGTGTGATACTCGCGGACTCGTACGTGGTTTCAAGAATGAACTGGGTGCTAACGGCTAACGCCACGACGATCAGGTACTGACCTGTGATTTGGTGCCCCAGCTTCATGGGTGTTCGTATCATTTGGGTACAACGGAATCGTGCATGGCAGATAGTTTGACATAGATCGCAGGAGAATCCTCAGGAGGGTTGCAAGGAATGTTCATCAACAGGGGGCATCCTGCGTTGTATTACTATTTACGTATACCGTAAAATCTACTATAGTCGACGTATATGATCCGAAGCTTTAAGGACCGTGACACACGGCGCTTCTTTGAGGGCCATCGAATTGCAGCATTTCATGGATTTGTTGCACAAGCGACACGGCGGCTGACATTGCTGGACAGTGCCGAGTCACTTGTGGACCTTATGGCCTTACCCAGCAATCGACTGGAAGCGCTACGAGGAAACCGTACCGGGCAACACAGTATTCGGATCAATGTTCAATGGCGCATCTGCTTTCGTTGGGAAGATGACGGGCCATATGACGTCGAAATTGTGGATTATCATTGAGAGGATGTGGACATGAATGCAAAAAACAGAATGAGGCCTGTGCATCCGGGTGAGATTCTGCGAGAGGAACTGGATGAACTGGGAATCTCGGCCAATGCGCTTTCCAAGTCACTGGGAGTCCCCGTGAACCGGGTGACGATGATTCTCAATGGGCAACGAGGCGTGACCGCCGACACGGCCTTGCGTTTGGCACGGTACTTCGGCTCCACGCCACAGGTCTGGCTGAATTTACAAAAAACCTGGGAGCTCCGCTGCGCTGAAATTGAAGCGGGCCATGCAATAGACAAGTGCGTAATACCACGACAGGCGATGGCATAGCATGGCAGCGCAAATGAAGGAAAGCTAACGCCTGTCCCTGATTTTCAACCACTCAGGTTACTCGGTATGAATACCGCGTGGATCGCGCTGTGTCCAGCCAATTCAAGGTCGCCCGATCAGCCGGGTACACGACGTCGTGGATGTATGGTGGACAATCGCTTCCATTCTATCGTGCTGACCCGGATGCAGGTCCGCCTCTATTTCATCGATGATGACGATGTCACCATGCCTTTGAACACCACAATTCTGTGCTTGCCGTGGTTGGTCATCACCTCCAGGATTTACTTGGCCAAATGAATATTCGCGAGGTAACAGAAAAAGACTTCGATGAAATATGGCCGATCTTTCATGAGGTCGTCTCGGCGGGTGACACGTATGCCTATCCAAAAGATATTTCCAAAGAAGATGCATTAAAGATTTGGATGCATGCGCCGAGAAAAACCTTTGTTATCGAAGATGACCAAAAGGTTCTTGGCACCTATTACATCAAGACCAATCAATCAGGCCCTGGCAATCACGTCTGTAACTGTGGATACATGGTGTCATCCGAAGCAAGAGGCAAGGGCCTGGCAACCACCATGTGTGAACATTCGCAGAAGGTTGCCGTTGAGCTCGGTTACAAGGCCATGCAATTTAACTTTGTGGCATCGACAAATGAAGGTGCAGTCCGGCTGTGGACCACGCTTGGATTTGAAGTGGTTGGCAGATTGCCCAAAGCGTTCAACCATCCAGGCCAAGGCTATGTGGATGCCCTTGTGATGCTCAAGTGGCTCGAATGAACACATAGGCGTCTTGCGCAAACCGGAAAATGCCTGGAACAACCTCAGATCACCATGCCCTAAGTGTTCAGGACTGGACTATCCCCACTCCCTGTATCTTAGTCACCTAAACAAGATTTTGTGAAGATGCCGAACCATTCTGCGTATTGTCGCAAACTCCTGTTGCCATCCCCTTGCATCTCTCTTATAAATTCTTCTGTTATGTCTGGCTGCTTGAACAGTTCATTTTCCAGAAGTTTTATAGACTCTTGTGATGCAATTGCAGCAACGTCCTCACCCAGCTTCATGGCACTGGCATTGAGTACGTCCGACTCTTGAGCCTCCATATAGCCTTTCTTATACAGGGCATCTGAGATTTCCGGAATCTTGCGGTAGTTCTGGATTAAGTAACGAAAATCTGTGGCGTCTTTGGGCCTCAATTCGACCTCCCTATCAAGCCACGAAACCAGCTTGAGCAGGGCAAATCCTTCGGGGGATACCACAGGAATAATAATATCCGGCGCCTCACTGATCTGGACTTCCAATGCATGTTCGAATGCTTCTGCAAATCCATGCACATTCATCACGATGTCCTCTCTTGGCGGCCAACTGATGCGATTGTTTTGGTCCGCTATTTTGCCAAAAGGGATAATGTCAATATCCCGGGGTACACCATCTTTGTCTTCGCGGGTCAGCCGGTGAAGTATGCGTCCATCTGCTGCATAACCAACTTCCATCAAGCTCTCCTTCAGCGCATTGAATTCATCCCAGCGTGCCACATTAATACCAAAATCCAGATCTAACGTGACACGCTCAACATCGGCGTCAAAGCCATACACCAACACTAAATCCCTGACCATTGCCCCAATAACCAAGATATCAATGTTCAACTCTTCGGCATGCGTCTGGATGTCGGCATACAACGCGACCAGCTCTGTGGAGAGCCTGCCAACAATATTAACGGAGGTATTTTTCACGGAGTCGATTCGCTGTATCCAGATTGCGAGTGTCGCCGGTTTCGATCAGGTCGGCATAGGCAATGAGGGGATGCACTAGACCTGCCTGTTTTGTACCACCTTCATTTTTTGTCTCTTTCCAAAATGGCTCGATCAGGTCTACTCGTACATCGTATCTTTCATGGGTTTCTGCTTTTCTTAGCCGAGCAGCCTGCAGGAAATATTTCAGGTTTATCTTATGGACATAAACTTCCCCGTGTACGGGTTTCAGGTAGTGGGTGTATTTCGCAGCAGCGATCTCTCCGCCCCACAGCACATCAAAATTCTCAGGATCGATCGTTTTCCACCAGTCAGGGTTGTCAGTAGTGAATGTTCCTATTCTGTATTTTTCCTTGAGCTTGTAGGGGTATGCCTCTGCCCATTGATCCAGCAGTTGATCAAAGTCGGCCAGGACTCGCTGTTTTTTATTGATCCCTTCCAGAAGAAAGCCTCGGGCGATCAGATCCCGGATGACCCAGCCTACGGTCCCCAAGGCGACCGCTGCCTGATCTGCTATTTCTCGGTAGGGCGCGTTGATGAGTTCCCTATCCCTGAGAAACGCGAAGACGACTTTCATGCCGGTGGGCTGAAAGGCTTTGCCGGTTTTAGTGCTTTCTCTTGCAGCAACCGCTTGCTGGGGCTTGTTGCCCTTGGTATAGATGAAAACTGGCGGTTGATTGATATATGCATTGCCTGTGGTATCGAGAAACTGGATATCAGCTGCCTTTAATTGCTCCCCCCTATTCGGGTTGATGTAGTCAGCAACAAACAGGCCTCGACCCGGTTCCGCAAGATTCCTGATCTGATGAATGATGGCCCCGAGATTGGCTTGCGCCGCCCATTTTTTGATTTCTGCTATCAGCTTGGTTCCACCACCGGGCATCTGGATGATTGCGTCTATGTATTTGTCACCCTTCTTCACTTCATATCCAACAACTTCCAGGCACAGACCGGCTTCGCGGTGAAGGGCTTCGATCGCGGCCTCAAGGATGTCCAATTCTGTTACCAGTCTGTTCATGGAATTGACTGTCTGCACTGTGCACCAAAATACTTTGATGTATATTATAACTATAAGTTCATAATTAATGAACATATCATTTTATTGAACTATATAGACATCAATATCCACGAATTGCCAGTAATTTTGCAAGCACGGGGATGTGCAAATTTCAACCAGAACCCGACGGATGACCAGGTCCTGTTCTATCTAGAAATCCTGTGCCTAGGGCACCTGAGACCGCCACTGAGTAATGTAATCGCCCGGAATCACAGCTCTTTCTCAATCTTGGTGTTGACAAAAACCTTCCAGTTGGCATCGCGTTGAGATTTTTTATTACCGAACCCCGGCAGAAGCGGAACCGTTTGGCGAGCCCTGTTCTTGACATAGTCTCGAAGGGAATTGACCTGATCGTAGGCTCCGGCAAGCTCAAGCAGGTATCCGAGTCTTTGTGCCCATGGGATGGGAGCGCTGCGTGCAGCCACCACCAATCTCTGGGGGTCAATTTGCTCCGCAAGTTCGTGCAGGACCGTCGCGACATGGCCGAGCCCTCCAACGCGCCTGCAATAGCCTACAAGATCAAGAGCCGTCGCCTCCGGTGTTGAGACTCGGACCCAACCCCGCGGCGTGTTGATTTCTTGGTAAGGGACAAGCTGCACGTGCTTTCGGACAAGGAATGTGACGCGCACCTGCCCGCATGAGATGGGTCGGCGCGCTTTTTCGAGGAGCACCTGGAATTCCTGTGGCCTGTGATGGGCCGCACCATGATATTGTGCCGCTGACAGGAGTCCTGCGTAGTAAGGCTGGTTAAGCCGCTTCATCAGTGCCGGGATGAACTGATCTGCAGGCAAGCACCCCAGAGAACGGTATTCCGGTGGGACGATCACATAGAAGCCTCGTGCTGGTTGCGCAATCACGTTTTGCCGGGTGAGCCGGTTGAGGGAGAGCTTGACCGCATCTGCAGACACACCCAGCGCCCCCCGCGCCTCACTGGAGTGGAAGTGATAGCGTCCCGAGGCCGCCAGGCCACTGACATAGTCCTTGGCATGCACCCGGTGTGGAATATAATTCATATGCATAAAGTATCAAATAATGATACTTTATGCATATGTTATATACACATTCAGGGAAGTGAGAGTAGTTTGAGCTGGTAAATTCCCCTTTAGGAATTCCAAAACCCTAACCATCAGCTTGATAAAGCAGCTTCGTCAGGTGTAAGAATGTGATTCCCAATATTTTGCTGATCTGATTCAGAAACGGCGACAACCCTTATGGAATTTAGTAACCATATTTTCGGGAACTAGATTTCCAAAATCTACATCTCTTGTGCCACGCGCTGTATTGGAACCAAAACCATGAACCAGTATCAAGATCCCCCGCCAGGAGACACTCAATGCCTTCTTGCAGTAAGGCCTTGCGGAATGCAGCATCGTCCTGTACACGCGCCTGAATAGTTTCTTTAAAATCTTTCGTTAGGGCCATCATCACATCTCTTGTCGTTTTCGCCGCTTGTAGTCCTGCCAATACACTTTTGCCAACTCGATACCTGCACCCTGTCGCTTCTTTGTGCCGCCTGCAAGCATGATCACGAGATGGTTCCCATCCATACCAAAGTAAATCCGGTAACCTGGACCAAACTTGATTCGGAACTCGTGTACTCGTACGTAGTTTCAAGAATGAACCGGGTGCCAACTGCTAAAGCCACACAGGCTCAGAGTTCCTGCATTCAGATCAGATTAGCCGGACGCCTTGTCCAGAATTTTTTTCTGGCTCTCTATAGACTTCTTTATAACCCGGGCATAGACACGCTTCTTCTCCCCAGAAGAAGCATTGCGGATGAATTCCGAAAAAGCAGAGGAATCCTTAGGCTTTGATCTTGTTTTAGATTTGAAGGGCATGGCAATATGCTCACTACATTCTTATGAACTTCTCAATGTCAGTTCTTGTGTAGTTTTCTTGTATATGGTGATCTATTTGATCAATCCCAGACTTATAAAGTTTCTGGGAACCGTCAATATTTTTTAATATTAAGTCAACACTAATCTCTTTGCCAAACTTATTTTTCAGCTTGTTCACGTTTTCTCTGGCAGCAAAGTACTGATCAATGAAACGTTCAGGCGGTATATTTCTACCCTCTTCCTTTTCCCTTGCCTGAACAAATCTCCACGCTTGTTCGGGATCCAGATAGACATAAAGTATTTGAACTTGTCTATTTTGCTTGAGTGATCGTTCAATGTTTTTTTCTGCTATCTCATAACTAGACAGTGTCCCGTCAAGGATAAAGCTTTGTCGCTGCTTTAGCGCGAGGTCGTGAATCTTCTCCACTAAAATCGAGACAGCAGGCTGGAATAACGATGAGTTACTTCCTGAATAATCTTCAAATTCCTCGCGTAGTTCATCGGGGTCAATCCTGAGAACTTTTCTGTTTTTCTCCGTATCTTCCAGCTCATCTAACAAAGCCATCGATGCTTCTGTTTTGCCCGCGCCTGGAGATCCTGCCATGAATACTGACACGGGCTTTTGGTCAGGCAAAAACACCTGGGGGTCTGTACGTTTTTTGGCAATATTCTTTTTATTTCCCTTAGCATACCGAACAGCCTTACCTTCTATATCAGTGTGATCATTTTCCATTGGACGGTTTTCTTGAATTACATCTTAGAGTTCAGGCTATGCCTACAAGTTGGACTCAGACCACCATCCCCTTGAACACCACGACGCCACAGATGGTGGCATCGGAATCGACCTCGATGATGCGCTCCGGCCAGGCCGGGTTCAGCGCCCTTAGATACTTGCGCTCGCCCTCGACCACCAGCTGCTTGAAGGTCGTCTCGTTGGTCGCATTGAGCAGCACGACCACGTACTTGCCGTGGCTAGCCACCACCTCGGGGTCGACGAAGACCAAGTCACCCTCGTGGAAGTCGGGTTCCATGCTGATGCCGCTGACCCGCAGCACGAAGGTGCGGCTGGAACAGCGCACGGGGCAGGGCAGCAGTTCGGTGTCGTAGTCCGGCACGAATTCCTGGCACGTCTCGCGCCAGGCGCCGGCCTGTACCCAGGAGATCAACGGGCACAGGGTGTGGATGCCGCCCTCCCCGTAGAATTGTGCACCGCTGCCGAACTCGCGCGGCACCGGGCTGTGGCCCTCGTCCATCCAGCCCTCGTGCTTGCCCATGCCGGCCTCCAGCATGCCGGCCACCTCATCGCCGATACGCCGCGGGGTGCCGCTGGGGGTGCGTGTCTGGTGGCGCACCTGGCTGAGGTAGGACTTGTTGGTACCGGCCGCCTTGGCCAGCTCGGCCACCGAACCCGCCTCGCGGATCAGGCGCTCGAGGTTTTGCAGGCGGATCTGGTCCTGTTTGCGTGTCATGGCAGAAAGTATAGCATGAAATTATCTGACTGATAATAATACCTTGCCCGGTAGTTATCATTCTGATAACTTAAAGACATGAAAGCGACTCAGCAAGGCGTATTGCCCGTCAGCCCCGGGGATCCATGGATCCCGGCCGAGGGTCCGCAGCCGATGCGGGTGGAGATCGGGCGCATCAAGTGCTACGAGCGCAATCCAAGGCGCCTTGAGAACCCCGAATACGACCGCATCAAGGCCTCCATCCGTATCCGCGGCATGGACTCCCCGCTGTCCATCACGCACCGCCCGCACGAGACGGACTACGTCGTGCAGGCCGGCGGCAATACCCGCCTTCGCATCCTCAAGGAACTGTATGCACAAACGGGCGAGGCGCGATTCTCCCGGGTGTATTGCCTGCTGCAGCCCTGGACCTGCGAGTCCGACGTGCTGCTGGCCCACCTGCGGGAGAACGAGTTGCGTGGCAACCTTCCCTTCATCGACAAGGCGCAGGCCGTGATGGTGGCCCGTGACCTGCTTACCGAGGAACGCGGCAGGCGCCTGACCCAGCGCGAACTCGAGGTCGAGCTGCGCACCGGCGGGTACAGCATTACGCACGGGCGCATCTCGTTGATGCAGTACGCGGTCACCACGCTCCTGCCCTGCATTCCCGAGGCACTGGGGGGCGGACTGGGCAAGCTGCAGGTGGCCCGTATCCGGTCACTCGAGCGTGCCGCCTCCAGGATCTGGCAGCAGTACTGCACCGAGTGCAAGGCGGCGTTCGGCGAACTGTTCGCCGCCCTGTGCCAGCGCTACGACGGGCCGGACTGGGACCTGGGCGTGTTGCAGGCGGCGGTCGAGGCCGAGATCGCACAGGAAGCCGATCTCGACCTGCACACCGTTCGAACCGCACTTGATGCCGCACTCGAGGGCCGCATCGTGAGCTTCCCGAAACCTGAACCCGAACTCCGGACACAGGCCCCTGCAACCTCGATCACAGGTGGCGTGCGCAACCGGGAGCAGGGGCGGGTGCCCGAGCCAGTTCCGGACACCCCGGATAGTACATTGACGGATTCCCATGACCTGCCCTATGCCCTGGCCGAGGTGGCCGCAAGGGAGGGCCCGCAGGGGCCTGACCTTGCCGTATTGCGCGAGCGTGCCTTCTCACTGGCCGAGGGTCTTGCGAGCCGGTTTGGAATGGGCCACCTGGTGCGCCCGCTACCAGACCTGGGCTGCGGCTTCGTACTCGACGGCCTCCCGGATACCGATACCGGGCAATCCCCGCAGGCCGCGCTGTGCACGCGCATGCTCTGGTGGCAGCTGGCGGCCTGCTCGGAACTCACCTGCGCACCGCCCGCTGTGCTTGCGCGTACGCTCCCCAAAGGCTCGAAATTTCACCGCGCCGTCAAGACCCGGGACATCGCCTGGCTCAAGGCGCAGGTGGAGGTCGCAGATCCCGCACAGGCCAGTGCCTGCCTGTGGCGCAGCCTGCATGAGCAGGACTGGAATGACCTGGTCCGCCTGATGGATACCTACCGGCGCCTGTATCTTCGTGCACAGGCTCACGGCGAGGCCCTGTGGTCCAGGGTGCCATGAGGACGACCAAGGAAGCCGAGCTGATCACGGCGGTGCTCATGTACGCCGTTCGCTGCCTGGCCGAAGGCGACCTTGCCGCCCTGCGCGCCATGAAGTTCGGTGCGCGCGAGATCGAGGCGCTGCGCGAGATGAGCCTCGCGGACTTCTACCGCATCGAGGCCCTGCGTGCGCACTGCCTTGAGATTTACCTGAACCGGCAGGTGTACTGGCCGATGGTCGACTACCTGCGCGAGCAGCGCGAATCCGAGGAAGTGATGCAGTCGCTGATCGCAGCCGATGCGCCGCGCGAGATGCTGCAGGTGCTGTTTGGCCTGAATTCGCGCGAGTACAGCAGGCTGCGCCGAAGCCTGTCGGTGGCCCCCGTCATCGGGCGACCGGCCGAGCCGGATGATTGCAGTTCGAACACGCTGTGGCGCATCTGGTCCAAGCGCACCGACGTGGACGAGTCGGGGTTGCTGGCGCCCAAGGCCTACCTTGAAATCCATGCGAAGACCGGCTTAGCGATGCGCGCCATCTGGCACCTGACGCGGCGCTGGGTGCAGTACGGTCACCTGACCGATACGCTCGAGCCGCCTGCCCCCGAAGCCCCGGGCAAGCCCGCGCCCGAGCCTGCCGCGAACGGTCAAACAGGCACTTAGGCTCGTCTCCTCATCCTGCATGGCTGGTCCCCTGGGGACCAAGGCCTTTTACCGGGGGTGAACGGCGACACTCCGTGCATCGTTTTCGCCTTGTCTGTCGGCCCCCGACAGGCGTACATAGCCCCTTGCATCACCCCAACCCGAAGGAGTCCGCCCATGAGCATTGAGGATATCGAACCTGCACAGGACACCCTGCCTGCCCCGCAAAAGACCTCCTCGAGACCAGGGGTGTTGCGCGCAGAGGTCTGGCTCACGGTCCATACCCGCCAGGCACAGCTTTTGATTCACGGGCGCAAAGGCACACGCCTTAAGCCGACCATCGTCGGGCTGCTCGGGTTTGCCGAGCGCCTGCGCGTCATCTGGGACGGTGCGCGTGCCGATGACCCATGGGCGGACTGGTGGCTGATCAAGGTCTGCGATGCCATCGAGGCGACCCGGGCCTGCATCGTTGCGCACATGGCCGAGCTGGACCGCCTGCTGGCGGTGCCGGGCACCGGCATGGAAGTCACCCTGGTGGAGTCGCAAAGACCTGCGCGCACGCGCCTGCAGTTTGCCAATCCCTATGCCTACCAGGGCGCACAACTGCTGTCGCAATACGATGCCCTGGCGTGCCGGGTGCTGACCGCCAACCGCATCGGCCTGCTCGACAATGCCACGCGCAACGATGTGCTCACCGACTGCGCGCGCAAATTGCGTGCAATCTACATGATCCCGCGAAGCTACCGCTTCACGGGTGTCGACCGCAGTGCCCTGCTGGCTGGCAAGGGCACGATCCGCACCGCCTGCTGGACCATGGGGGAGGTGCCGGATGCGGTGCTGCATGGTGAGCGCCTGCCGGCCCTGGCGCCGCGAAAGTCCGGTGCGCCTGCAAACACGGCAACGATTTGATCCGTCTCCACTGCGGTATATCAGTGGTCCTTGAGGCACCTCCGGACCGTGCAACAGGTGCTCAGCGGCGCATGCCGTCGGTCCAACTTGTAACAGGCGAAGGTTGTCTTTGCCTGAAAACCCTGCCGGGCAAGCGTCCCGACAGGGTACTTGTCCGGCTCCATTCCAATTAAGGAGTAAGCAAAATGTCAAATGACGAAAAGACCAAGTATTTCGATCTTCACACCACCGGTATCGGCTATCTGAGTCGTGTTCGGGAGGTGACCCCCGAGGAGGGTTCGCCCTTTATCGGCGTCACCATCGCAGCCCTGCGCGGCAGTGCAGGCAATGCCCAATACACTCATTTCGAGTGTTCCGTGTCCGGCAGGAAGGCGCAGGCGACTGTGCGTGAACTGCAATCGGCCGTGGAGGGCAAGTTGAAGGTGCTCATCGGATTCACGCTCAGCAACCTGCACGCTGAATCCTTCACCTTCGCAAGCGGTGAGCAGGCCGGCCAGACCGGCATTCGCCTGAAGGCCCGACTGTTGCGTATCTCGTACGCCAAGGTCGACGGCCAGCCGTTCATGACGGAGTCGAAAGCCGCCGCGTAATCGACAACGGCCGGTCCCTGGTGGACCGGCCACCTTTCACCCAGCGAGGGGACGTCTCCTCGCGGGGCGGATCTTCGCGCATTTCGAGGAGATCCATGATGAACCACAACCTCGACCGGTTTTCCGGTCTGAAACTGTCGCAGCTGAGTGGCGCCGAACGCTGTTCGCTCATGAAGCTTGCGATCCGATCGCTGGCGATGAAGCATCGCGCAGGACAAACCCTGGGCAGCCCGGACGAGACACGCAACTACCTGTGTCTGCGCCTGGCCGAATACCGCAACGAGGTGTTCGGTGCGCTGTTCCTGGACAACCTGTGCCGCATCATCACCATTCGCGAGCTGTTCCAGGGCACCGTCAACAGTGCCTCGGTACACCCGCGCGTGGTCGTACAGCAGGCGATGGAAGCGAATGCCGCGGCCATCGTGTTTTTTCACAACCACCCCTCCGGGGTGGCCGAACCGAGTCGCGCGGACGAGATGATCACCCGCCGGCTCAAGGAAGCGCTCGCACTCGTTGACGTGCGCGTGCTCGACCACTTTGTGGTCTCGGCCGGCGAGAGCGTCTCGTTTGCCGAACGCGGCCTGCTCTGAGCGCAGGCCATTTGATCCACCCGACCGGGCAGGCATCCCCTCCCGGTCGGGACAGGGTTGCGACCCGGTGTCATGGAAAAGGAGAGATACCATGTCCAACCCTTCAAACGACTGTGCACGCGCACCGTATTTCGGTGACGTCATCTTCACCTATACCCGGGCCCAGGCCCTGGCGGACGGGGTGTTGATGGATACGGGCGCACTGGCACACGAGGCAGGCTTCAGGCTGCCGGTGGCGGTTACCGCCGCGGTCTTTGCCGAATGCGTGGCCTGGAACGAGGCGGACAGCCTCGCCCAGGTTCACCAGGACGAGACCGGAAGGCTGTGGGATGTCCTGTTCATGGCTGCCCATGCGATCCGCTGTGAGGCGGGCACGGGCGCCAGCCAGGAGTTCCGGTTCCACCGCGTGCCCCGCGACGGGCATTCGGTCGAACCCGAGCCGGTGGACCTGAAACTGGTCATCGGTCCGGACGATGACGGCGACCCCGTGGTCACCGTGATGCGCTCCGATGAGGACTGAACTGCGCCGGGCGAAAGCCCGGCACCTTGTCCCCTGGCCACTTGGGTTAAAGTGGCACTTTTGTTTTTGTAAGGTAGCAGATGGGAATGTGTTAGCAACAAACTCTTCCTGAGCCAGGCATCGCTCTTGCAAACGGGGAACGGTCCATAGATGCTACAAGACCGGACAGTTTATGTGTTCTCTTAAACCACATGAGATCTGATATGAGACTTGACACTAACGACACTTCAAAGGATCGCGTCGGTCCAATGCTGAACCCCCCATACCTGGGTGAACTGATCCGCGAGAACATAAGCGAGATGGGCTGGAGCATGACCGAGACGGCGGCACAGCTTGGCTGCAAGCGTGGGACGCTGTCACGCCTGTTGAACGGCAAAGCGGGTGTGTCGGCGAACATGGCGTTGGCGCTGGAAGAAATTGGCTGGGGAACTGCCGATCATTGGATGCGGATGCAGGCAAGCTATGAGTTGGCGCTAGCACGTCGGAACAAGGCAGCAGGTAAGCAGAACGAGGCCACGTTACACACCTGAACTACGGTGTAATTCAATCAAAGGCCGCGCATACATCCGTGAAAGATGAAGTTGCGACTATTACCATAGTCCGTTCGATGCGTTGGATGGACGCAAATATTGGACTGCAAAATTTTCTTCGGATCAATACGGATCCGAAAAAGAAAAGCTGTACGTTAGACTGAAACTCAAGTTCAGGATGCAGATTGACTTCAGAGGGAATTCATCCCTCGATAAGATCAATTTTCACGTCGTCCCCTCTAGAGCTATCTGCTAAAACCACTACAATCCCTGAATCGATTTATCGATGACACTCACAGGGTGTGTCGGTAGGCTCCGTGCCTGTCAGAGTTTAGTCCGTCGCCACTGCGGCAATACAGTGGCAAGAGGCGTACCGGATCTTGCAATGCGCCCAGGCATCAGCCGCAGGTCCACCTTCAAGCGACGGTGATACCACACCGCAATTCAAGGCCCGTACAGGGCAAGTCGAACAGCACGGACCTGGCTCGCATGCGCGAGAACCCGCGCGCCTGTTATCAGGCATGTTCAGGCGAGGGCGTGGTGTCCCACGAGCTTATTGCACAACGCAGACCCGGAAGGTCATGGCCCCCGGGCACACTGCACAGTGCAGGTCCGGAAGGTCATGTTCCCCCGGGGTACTCAGAAGCACTAACCTAAAAAACTTACACTATGAGACGTTTGAACTTTGAGCTTAAGCAACTCTGCCGCCACAATCGCGACGGCAGTTTTGCAACCCGGGATTTGCGTGAACGCATACTGACCCAGATCGCCAATGAGCTGCACCACCTGGGCTTTCATCACATGAACGCCCGTTCCCTCAGACCGAAACACATCACCGCCCTGGTTCAGGCCTGGAACGAGCGCGCGCTGGCCTTGAATACGATCAAGGGCCGCATGGCTATACTGCGCTGGTGGGCCGAGAAGGTGAATCGTGCAAGCGTGGTGGCACGCTCCAACGATTTTTACGGTATCGGGCGCCGCACCTTGGTGAGCAACGAGTCGAAGGCCTGCAATTTCTCAGACACCCAGTTGGCCGCAATCAACGATGCACATGTGCGCATGAGCCTGGAACTGCAGCGGGCCTTCGGCCTGCGCCGCGAGGAATCGCTCAAATTCCAGCCGGCGTATGCTGATCGCGGCGACCACCTCCTGCTCAAGGGCAGCTGGGCCAAGGGCGGCAAGCCTCGGGTGATTCCGGTACGAAACGAGGAGCAGCGCAAACTGCTGGATCGCGCGCGCCGCCTTGCAGGCCATGGCTCGATGATCCCACCCGCGCGCAGTTTCCATGAGCAGTACCGACGCTACGGCTCCCAGACCACCTATGTGGGGCTTTCCAGACTGCACGGGCTTCGCCATCGTTATGCCCAGCTGCGCTACGAGGAGTTGACGGGATGGCCGTGCCCTGCTGCAGACGGACCCCTCTCCAAGACCTTGAGTCGGGAGCAAAAGGCGCTCGACCGCCGTGCGCGCCTCATTATCAGCCGCGAGCTCGGACACGAGCGCGAAAGCATCACGGCCGTGTACTGCGGCCGATAAGTCCCGGCAGCCTGGAAACCATCGCACCCGGGGAATCGGTTTTCGCTTGGTCTTGCACACCGCCTGCGCCATGATCGCCTCCTCTTTTGAACGACCGGAAATACCCGAAGTCGAGCCCATTGATCATGCCAACTGATTCATCCTCCGTGATCCGCCTCGCCGGTACTCGAGCGTGCCTGCTGGCTGTCTTACTCTCCTGTACTGCGCTGGGGGCAGGCGAGTTGCAGGTCGGGCGCTACTCCATCGCGGCGATGGCTCCACTGACCGCCCAAGTAGAGCCCCTGTCCGCCACCGTCGAGGTGCGATTTGAGAAGCCGGTTCGAACAGTCGGTGATGCCGTCCAACACCTCCTGGACGACAGCGGTTACCGACTGGCCGGCACCCCCGGGTCCGCCGCACATATCCTCCTTGCCCAACCCTTGCCGGGCGTACACCGTGAACTGGGACCGTTGCGCCTGGACCAGGCCCTGCAGACCCTGGCAGGCCCCATCTTTCAACTGGTGCAGGATCCGCTGCACCGGCGCATCGCCTTCGAGCCGTGCACCGGGCAAGGCCGCTGACATGCTGGTGAACCTCGTATTGGCACTCGCCCTGGTGATTACAGGGATGAACCTCGCACCGGCAGGGCTTGCACCGCAACCCCAGGGGGATGAGGTTCACAAGGTCGTGCTCATGCGTGATGTCCCGGATGAAAACGTGGATGCCTACCGCAGGTGCACAATGCGCGACCCGCACCCGGTCTACCGTGACCTCTCAAACGTGCCGCTGATCCAGCCGCCATCCTCGGGAGCCGTCCCGAATTCCGGCCACCACCCGTAAAGACATGCGCGCACTCCTTGTCCTCGCACTCGCACTGTCTGGACCTTCAGGTTTTGCGGCGCAGGGGCCTGCACGTATCGACACACACACCGTAGTCACCCGCACCCAGCCTTTGCATGTACTCGAGCGTGAGCGTGCTCAAGCCTGGGGGCTCGATGAGACCGAATGGCAGCGCTACCGCACGCTCATGCAGGGCCTGCGCTCAAGTATCAGCCCCGCGACCATCTCGCCGATCGAGGTGCTCGGCATCCATGCACGCACCCCACAAGAGAGAAGGCGCTTTGCCGAGCAATGGGCGCGGGCCATGCACGAGGACGTCGAGCGCATCCTCGCCTTCCAGCGGGCCTACCAGGCGGCGTACCGCAGGCTGTATCCGAACGAGGTGCTGATCGATCCCGAACGCCTCGCGCCGCTGGAACAAAAGCCCACACCGTTAAAAGCCGGCGACCGTCTCCTGTTTTTCACCCGCACCGACTGTGCGCCCTGCGATGCGTTGCTTGCGCGCGTGCTCAAACACCGCCAGCGCGTGGCCGGCATCGATATTTATATCGCGGGCCTTGAGGCCGGCGATGATGCCGGGGTACGTGACTGGGCACGGGCGCGATCGATCGACCCGGGCGATGTGCATGCACGGCGCATTACCCTGAACCATGCCGGTGTCCGACTCGATGAGCTGACCGACGGGCAGGGCGCGATCCCGTACCTGCTGCGCTCGCGAGGCGACACCCTGACACCGCTTCGTGCCTCCCAGCTTTGAAGACGGATTCCCGAACCTGCGCGCACATCCTGCTTGCGGGTGTCCTCGCATTCACCTCCCTGCATGCCGGTGCACAGCTGCCGGTCATCTTCGATAACGGGCAAACGCGCACCCTTGCGCCCTACCTTGAAACCCTTCAAAAAGAACCCGAAACCGTCCCACCCGAAACGGCTGCGAGCCCGCCCCCCGGTGCAGGGGACCTGCGCACCCTTTTGCCCATCCGCTCCCCGGGGCTCACCCCTGGCAAGGTCGCTGCCCGTGCCCATGCACGCCCGCTGCTTCGCCCGTTCTTTCTCATCGGCGCCGATGCCCGTTCAAGAACGTGGCTTACCCGCCACCGTGCGCACCTGCTCTCGATCGGGGCCATCGGCATGCTGGTGGCCGCCGACAGCGAGAAAGATTTGAGGCAGATTGCAGCACTTGCCCGGGGCCTGTCGATCACGCCGGCTTCCGGAACTGATCTTGCACGCGTGCTCGACATCAAACACTACCCCGTGCTGATTACGGCAAGCGGGCTCTCGCAGTGAGCGCCTATCCGGTGGAGGCGCTGCTTCGCCCTGCCATCGAGCTGTGCTCCGCACTCGCGGCCTTCGCCTGCGCGGCCCTGGCACTTCTCGCACCGCAACTGCTGATGCTGCCGGGTGGGCTGGGTACCGGGTGTGCAGCCGTGCTGGGTGCCCTTGGCCTGGTGCGCACCGCCCAGGGCCTTCGCGTGCTTCGCTACCGGGCCCGCCTGACCCACCTTTCGCACTACCGCGTCTCGTGTGCACGCATTCCGCAACGTGCGCACAAGGTGTTTCTCGGGCGCGGCTTTCGCTGGAGCCAGAAACACACGCAGCGCCTTCGGGATACCCTACACCCTGCAGTGCAGGGTTACCTGCAACCGCCTGCCCTGTACCGCCTCCTGCATCGGCGTGCATCTGCCGCCACATCACGCAAGGCAATCGGCGGGCAGCCCGCCCTGCACGGCGTGGAACCGCATGAGCGCACCGTGTGGATGGATCGTGCCGAGCGCGTCGGGCACACCCTGGTGCTCGGCACCACGCGCGTCGGCAAGACGCGTCTTGCCGAGTTGCTGATCGCACAGGACATCGCGCGTGGCGATACCGTGATCGTGTTCGACCCGAAAGGCGATGCCGGGCTGTTGCGACGGGTGCATGCGGAAGCAAGACGTGCACACCGGGACCGCGACTTCTTCGTGTTTCATCTCGGCTTTCCCGAGCACTCGGCACGCTACAACGCCATCGGCAATTTCTCGCGCATCACCGAGGTCGCAACCCGCATCGCCAACCAGTTGCCGAACGAGGGCAACTCCGCGGCCTTTCGCGAATTCGCCTGGCGCTTCGTCAACATCATCGCCCGCGCCCTGGTCGCACTCGGGCGCACCCCCAACTACCGCCAGGTGAACCGCTATATCAACGACATCGAGCCGCTGTTCATCGAGTACGCCGAGGACCACCTTACACGAACGGGCGCGCCCGGCTGGCGCAAGCGCGTCGGCGAGATCGCAGAATCCATCAAGGAGCGCAACCTGCCGGCCGCACTTCGCGGGCGCTCGGCGCGCGCCATCGCACTGATGCGCTACCTGCCCGGCCACACGCGCTACGACCCGGTACTCGATGGCCTGATCAGCGCCTTCAAGTACGACCGCACCTACTTCGACAAGATCGTGTCCTCGGTCGGGCCGCTGATGGAGAAGCTCACCACGGGCGCCATCGCAGAACTCATCTCGCCTGGCGAGGAGGGCGGTGATGCGCGCCCGATCTTCGAGTGGCTGGACGTGATCCGAAGGCGTGGAATCGTGTACGTCGGGCTGGATGCGCTGAGCGATACCACGGTCGCAAGCGCGGTCGGCAACTCCATGTTCGCCGACCTGGTCTCGGTCGCCGGGCACATCTACAAGCACGGTACAGGCGATGGCCACGTTGGGAGTCAGCGCCCTTCGGTCAGCATCCATGCCGATGAGTTCAACGAGCTGATCGGTGATGAGTTCGTGCCGTTGCTGAACAAGGCCGGCGGCGCCGGCTTCCAGGTCACGGCCTACACCCAGACCTGGTCGGACGTCGAGGCACGCATCGGCAACCGCGCCAAGGCCGGCCAGGTGGCCGGCAACTTCAACACCCTGGTCATGCTGCGCGTCAAGGAGCTCGCCACCGCACGCATGCTCACCGACCAGTTGCCCGAGGTCGAGGTGCATACCCTGATGAGCGTGTCCGGCGTGAATGATTCGGCAGAGCCCGCCTCCGGTGTCGACTTTCGCTCGCGTAACGAGGACCGCATCAGCGTCTTCAAGGCGCCGATGCTGAGCCCGGCCGAACTCATCGCCTTGCCCAAGGGCCAGGCCTTCGCACTGCTCGAGGGCGGCCAGCTGTGGAAGCTGCGCATGCCGTTGCCGGAGGCCGCGCCTGCGCGCGCACTTCCCGAAGAGTTGGCAGAAATCGCGCAGGGCATGCAACGTGCGCACGCCGCAAGGCCGCACTCGCATCCCTCGCGCAGCCCCCGTGCCTGACTCGCGCACGGCCCCCGCGCACCCGGGTGCCAGGCGCGGTGTGCTCACCCATCTTGTACAGGGGCTGTGCCGCGCACTCGCCTGGCTGGTGCTCTCGCTCATCCTGTCCATCGTGCTCGAATGGGTCGGCATGGTGTACTGGTGGCAGGAGCAGGGCACCAGACACAGCGCGGACATGCTCGACTACGAGATCGCCCTGGTCGCCTCCGAATTCGAGCACAGCCTGGTGGCTGCGGATCCTGCAGGCTTTGTTGAGGATGCACGCGATCGTGCACGGCGCTTTCTTGAAATCACCGGGGTGACAAGCCTCACACGATGGGCCGCGGCAAACCCTGAGCCCGCATCGAGAACCTACCTTGCACGCGCACATCGAATCGTACACCGCCTGTCGCATTTCCTCATCGCTGCCGTGTCCGTGGTGCAGCTGTTCGCCGTACGCCTGGCCATCCTGGTGCTCGCCCTGCCGGCCTTCGTGCTGCTGGGTGGCGTGGGCCTGGTCGATGGGTTGGTGGCGCGTGATTTGCGAAGGCGTGGTGGCGGTCGCGAGAGCTCGTTCGTCTATCATCATGCAAGGGCTGCCATCGCGCCCTTGCTGGTGGCGCCGTGGGTCGCCTACCTGGCCCTGCCGTTCAGCCTGCACCCGGGCTGGATCGTGTTGCTGGCCGCCATCCTGGCCGGCCTTGCCGTGTCGCTGGCCGCACGCAGTTTCAAGAAATACCTGTGACGGATTCAGCACCCGCAGGCATGGAAGCACACCCGTGGGCTTGCTAGAATCGTGCGTGTGCGCTGTCCCCTCAATTGAAGGGTACAGGCTGGCATCCAGGGGAACAAAAATCGTTAATTGACATCGCGGGGTGAGGTGCAATGTCGTACATGGTGATCTTCAAGCTGAGTCCTGAAAACGAGGCCAACCGCGAGACGCTGGTCGAACTGATCAAAACGTTCGAGCCGCATACCAAGATTTCGGATACCGCCTACCTCATCTATGCGCAGCGCGAGGTCTACGAGGTCTACGCCCAGTTCCAGCCGCTCATCAAGGAGGGGGATTTCCTGTATGTCATCCGGGTGGTGTGTCAGTGGGAGGGCGTCGGTGATGCGGACATCACGCACTGGCTTCGATACTATGCCTCGCCCCTGCTAGGCGAGGTGATCATCTAGAGGGCCTGCGAAACCGGAATAACGGCTAGTCCCTGAGCCGGGCTATCAATTCATCGACCTCATCCCATGGTAATCGGCGGTCATTCTCCTTCATCAAGTCAAAAGCCGTTGCCGCTTGGTCCCCATTCATCACTTGGGTGGTTACCATGCGCTCCACGAG
>JAPOQE010000154.1 GCA_026710875.1 Gammaproteobacteria bacterium
CATCGGCCTCAGTACACCAGTTCCACCCTGCGGTTGAGTATCCAGGCACTGTCCCCTTCGCCAAAGGCTGCCGGCTTCTCTTCACCGTAGCTGACGATGTCGACCTGGTCCTCCTTCACGCCCTGAAGCAGGATGAGATTGCGTACCTCCTGTGCACGGCGCTCACCGAGTGCCAGGTTGTATTCACGGGTACCCCGTTCATCCGCGTGTCCCTCCAGCCGTGCCTGCATCCTGGGGTTGTCCTCCAGAGCCTTGGCCATGCGGATAATCTGGGGCAAAAATTCGTCGCGGATTTCGCTGCTGTTGTAGTCAAAATAAATGGTTTTGTCACGGTAAGGCAATCCGCCGGTCCTGCCGGCACCAGCACCGCCCTCTTCATCCAGAATGTCGATGGCCAAACTGCCATCGCCGCCAATGCCCGTGGCATCCGTTTGCCCTGCACTGCCTGCTTCACCGCCTTGCTGACCTGCACCGGGTGCATCCTCGAGCATCTGTTGCGTCGTCTGACTGGTCGCGCAGGCCCCCAGGGTCACCAGCACACCCAGCATGAGTGCATTGCGCAGTAGTTGCTTCACCATCATTCCGTATTCCTCTATAACTATTTGTGGTTAATCACGAAAAGGTGACCAGGCAGGCGCACGTACGTCCTGGCCTGCTGTGTGCAATTTCTGTCCCGCCCTGCCGTTTGCGCTCACCGCTGCCAGTACCCCGCGACGGCGCTCCGAGGCTGCATAGATGATCATTTTCCCATTCGGTGCGTAGCTCGGTCCCTCGTCCAGACGACCCGGTGTCAAAACACGCATGTCGCCGGTCCTGAGATTCATGACTGCGATGCGAAAGCCATTGCCGTTGTTGTGTACAAAGGTAATGTGACGGCCATCCGGTGAAACATCAGGGGCTGCATTGTATCTGCCCTCAAAGGTAACACGTTTCGCCCTGCCACCCCGAACGGATACACGATACACCTGGGTCTCATTACTCCGGTCAGAAGTGAATAATAACGCTTTACTGTCGGGCATCCAACAGGGCTCGGTGTCGATGCTCATGTCCCGGGTCAGGCGCTTGAGCCGGCGGGTGCGGGTATCCATGAGATAGATATCCGCACTGCCATCGATGGACAGGGTCAGTGCCAGGTAGCGCCCATCCGGTGACCAGGCAGGTGCACTGTTGATTCCCGGCTGTGCAGAAACCATGAACCGCCGACCCTCTTTCACATCCTGGACGTAGATGGCCGAGTTGCCTTTTTCAAACGATACATAGGCCAGACGTTTGCCGTCCGGTGACCAGGCAGGTGACATCAACTGGTTGCTGGATGAAAAAATCGTCCTTGCGTGATGTCCGTCGGCATCTGCGACTCGCAGTTCGAACTTGCGGTTGGCAGCCTCACCGGTTGTGCTGATGTATGCAATCTGTGTGCTGAAGGCACCGCGCACGCCGGTCAGGGTCTCATAGACGATATCGCTGATCTTGTGCCCTACCTTGCGCACATCCTGGCGGCTCACCGAAGAGATCGCGTGGCCGGACAGTCTTCTCTGGCGCACGAGATCGAAAAGGCGAAACTCTATCCGGTACTGGTCTTCCCCTGTCCTGATGATTTCTCCCGTCAGCAGGCTTTCAATACCGGTTTCCCGCCAGGCCGCATAATTCATCGCAGAGGCCCCGTTCCCGCCCTGGGGAAAATAGCGACTTTCAAGCACGTCGAAAAAACCGCTGCGGCGCAAATCATTGCGCACCACCTCCTCGATCGTCTCGCTGTCGTTGTCGGCCTCTCCGGTAAAGGCGGCGATCGCAATCGGCAAGGCACCCTCGATGCCCTCGGTAATATCGATTTCAAGGACGGCATGCGCGCTGGACCCCAGCAACCACAACAGCAGCAGCGCCCCGATTCTCAGCACGCCGCTCACGATGCCCTCGGATCAAATGTGAAACGCAGTTCCTGGTGGAACAGTTCGGGCGATGGAGGCAGGGGCAAGGGGGCCGACTTCCAGACCGCCTTTTCCACGGACTTGCGAAAGGCCTCGCTGCCGATGCATTCCTCGACCACGACGTCTTGTATGGAACCCACGGAATCCTGGCGCACGAATACCCTGCACCAGGCATTGGACTGATAGTCCAGCGGGCGGCGCCAGTTGCGTTCGATCTTGCTGCGGATGGCATCCTGGTATTGAGCGATCAGGTGCCGGGCTCTGCGTGACTGCTGCAGGCGTCGCGCTTCCTGTTCAGCAGCCTGTATTTCCGCTTCTTCTTTTTCCAGACGGGCGAGGCGCTGTTGTTCGATGGCACGCTCTTCCTGCTTGCGTTTCTTTTGTGCAGCCTTCCTTCTGGCCTCTTCCGCTTTCTTTTTTTCAGCCAGCCTCTTGGCCTCGGCCGCCTTTTTCAGCTTGGCCGCCTTGCGCGCTTCCTCGGCACGCTTTTTCTTCTCAAGGGCGGCCTGCTTTCTTGCCTGCTCGGCTTTCAGTGCCGCCTGTCGCTCCTTTTCCTTCTTGGCCTTTTGCTCGGCGAGGCGCCTTTTCTCCTGCAGGCGTTGCTTGCGCTTGAGCTCCTCCTGGCGCAACTCCTTGAGCCTGCGTTGCTCGATGCGCTCGAGCTCACTTGCATCGACCACCTTGGCCTTGACCGTATTGATCACCACGTTGGGCACCGGCACGATCTTTTCGCTGAACTGGAAACCGACCGCCAGCAAGCCAATGGCCACCACGTGAACCAGGACGGCGATCGCAATGGAAAGCGGTAAATGGCGATCCGTTTTTCTCACAGGCGCTCAGGGATCAGTCTTTTCCGCAGCCGGGTCCGTAATGAGACCGACATTTTCTGCCCCCGCATCCTGCAGCATGACCATCACGGATACCACCCGTCCATAATCCACATTCCTGTCCCCCCGTACATAGACCAGTTCATCTGGCTTGTCAGACAACATTTTTCTGATCTGGTTTCGAAAGGACTCGTCCGCGACGGGTCGTTTGGGTGAATCCGAACGGTTGACGAATATCTGCCCCAGGCGATCCACGGATACCACCACCGGATCCTGGTTTTTCTCGATTTTCTCCAGTTGCTTGGCGGGCGCTGCGGGCAGTTCAACCTCGACCCCTTCATGAAACAGGGGGGCCGTGATCATGAAAATGACCAGCAGGACCAGGGTGACATCGACATACGGGACGACATTGATCTCCGACATGTACTTGCGGCGTCGAGTGCTTGCAGAAGCCATGGCCGCCTAGTCCTGCCTGGAGTTTTCCATGTCTTTCGTCAGTGCCTCGCGCTGCAGCAGTGCCGTGAACTCCTCGACAAAGTTGTCGTATCGAAGAACCAGTCGCTCGACATCGCTGGAGTAGCGGTTGTAGGCAATGACGGCGGGGATTGCAGCGAACAGCCCCATGGCCGTTGCGATCAGCGCTTCGGCAATTCCGGGTGCAACCGCGGACAGTGTCGCCTGCTGCACATCGGCCAGGGCACGAAAGGCATTCATGATTCCCCACACCGTACCGAACAGACCGACATAGGGGGCGGTAGAGCCCACCGTTGCAAGGAAGGACAGGTAATGTTCCAGGTCCTCGATCTCGCGGGACATGGTCACTTTCATGGAGCGCAGGGCCGTATCCGTTATCGCGATCGGGGATACTCTCTGTTTCTGGTACAGGCGTACATACTCCCGGAAGCCGGAAGCGAAGATGTGTTCCATACCGACCGGCTCACTTTTATTCTTCACGCTCTCATACAGGGTCGCGAGATTTGAACCCGACCAGAATTGATCCTCGAACTTGTCTGCCTGCCTGCGCGCCTCCTTGATCGCCTTCCACTTGCTTACAATCATGGTCCAGGAGATGACGGAAGCTGCAAGCAGCAACAGCATCACGAGCTGCACCAGAATGTTCGCCTCGATGATCAATGACAGGATGCTCATATCAACACGCACGTTCGATCTCCTTCAACAAGTCCTTGGGTATGGGTTGCGGTGCAAAGCTGTCGGCCTGCAGGCACACGACATTGACATCGGCCTGCGCAAACAGGAGCGCCTCGTCCTGGTCATGCATGATCGCCTGGCGTATCGACAGACTGGCCGGGCGGGTGGCCACCGGTTCGACCGTGACGGACAGTGCGTCATTGAACCGTGCAGGGCGCTTGTACTCGATCTGCACAGAGCGCACCGCAAACAATACGTTCCGATCCTGCATCAGCCTGTCCTGCTCGACCCCAAGTGCCCGTAACCACTCGGTCCGTGCACGCTCCATAAATCTCAGGTAGTTGGCATAGTACACCACACCACCCGCATCCGTATCCTCGTAATAGACGCGAACCTGCCAGGTATAGGGCTTCATATGTGAACGTTCGAATTCAGCCAGATGCGGACCGTGCAGCCGTCATTTCTGTGTTCTTGAAAACAGGTCGGGCGCGGTCTTTGGCGACGGGTCGGCCAGATCATCGGCGGCCTTGAGACCAAAATGCCGATAGGCGTTTTCGGTGGCGATGCGCCCGCGCGGTGTGCGCATGACAAACCCCTTCAGGATCAGGTACGGCTCGATGACGTCCTCGATCGTACCGCGTTCTTCACCGATCGCTGTCGCCAGGCTGTCGATCCCGACCGGACCGCCGCCGAATTTCTCGATGATCGCAAGCAGCAGGCGCCGGTCCATGTGATCAAAGCCGTTGGCATCCACGCTGAGCATGTCCAGCGCTGCGTTGGCATTCTCGGCATCGATCGTACCGTCGGACTTGACCTGCACGTAATCGCGCACACGCCGCAGCAGGCGGTTGGCAATCCTGGGCGTGCCCCGTGAACGGCAGGCGATCTGCTCCGAGCCTTCCCGGCTGATTTTCACTTTCAGTATGTCTGCGGAACGGCGTACGATCACGGCCAGCTCCTCCATGCTGTAGAACTCAAGGCGCTGCACGATCCCGAAACGGTCCCGCAAGGGCGAGGTCAGCAGACCGGCGCGCGTGGTCGCCCCGACCAGGGTAAACGGCGGCAGGTCCAGCTTGATCGATCGTGCCGCCGGTCCCTCGCCGATCATGATATTCAGTTGAAAGTCCTCCAGTGCAGGATAGAGCACCTCCTCCGTCACCGGGCTCAAGCGGTGAATCTCGTCGATGAACAGTACGTCCCTGGGCTCGAGGTTCGTCAGTATGGCGGCGAGGGCGCCCGGCTTTTCAAGAATCGGGCCCGAGGTATGACGCAGGTTCACCTGCATCTCGTTTGCCACGATTCGCGACAGTGTGGTCTTGCCCAGCCCCGGGGGGCCGAATATGAGCACGTGATCCAGCGCCTGTTCACGCTGTTTTGCAGCGGTGATGAAAATTTCCATTTGCTCGCGCACCTTGGCCTGGCCGACGTATTCCTTGAGAAACTGCGGGCGAATCACATTTTCGACCACCGCCTCGTCCTCCTCCCTGCGGGTATCCACCAGCCTTGACGTGTCTGTATCGCTCATTGAGTTCGAATCTACCATACGGTTCAGGACAGGCGGGTCTTGAGTGCCAGTCGGATCAGTTCCTCGCTGCTTTGACTTTGCGTATCCAGCTCACCCACCATGCGACGCGCATCGTTCAGGCCATAGCCCAGGGCCACCAGTGCAGAGACGGCATCCTGTACGACACTCCCCGGACGGTCCGCAACCGGCGCATCCTTGCCGGCATCGGGTACATCGGTGATCTGTGCCAGCCGGTCACGCATCTCGACAATCAGACGTTCTGCCGTCCTTCGCCCGATTCCGGGAAGCCGCATCAGGGCATCCGCATCACTGCGATCGATACACTGGGTGAATGCCCTGACGTCCATGCCGGAAAGTATGGCCAGGGCAATTTTCGCCCCAACGCCGTTGACCTTCAACAGGTCCCTGAACAGCGCCCGGTCCTGCAGATGTTTGAAGGCATACAGGGTCTGCGCATCTTCGCGTACCAGCAGGTGGGTATACAGCACCACGCTCTTGCCTGAATCCGGCAGCTCGTAAAAGGTCGACATCGGCGCTTCGAGTTCATAGCCCACGCCCTGCACATCGAGCAACAGGTACGGCGGATGTTTTTCGATGACGTCACCGCACAGGCGTCCGATCATGCGTGGCTCCCGGATACTGATCGACGTGAGTGGGCACCCTGTATACACGTATGTGCATGACACAGCGCCACCGCCAACGCGTCCGCTTCGTCTTCTTGCAGGACTCCGCGCAATGCAAGCAGGCGCAAGACCATGTGCTGGACCTGCTCCTTGCTGGCGCCGCCATTTCCGACGATCGCCTTTTTGACATATCGGGTGCTGTACTCACTGACCGGGACCTGCAGTTGTACCGCGGCACTGATGGCAGCACCGCGCGCGTGCCCGAGTTTCAGTGCTGAGGCTACATTGCGCGAGACAAATACTTCCTCAACGGCAACCTCGCCCGGCTGGTACTCTGAAATGACCTTGGTCAATTGCTGGAATATCAGCCCGAGACGCTCGGCCATGCTGGTTTCCGTGGCGGTTTTTCTAACACGGATATTGCCGCTGTGCACATAGCTGCTGTTGTGCCCGTCGCTGTCGATAATCCCGAAGCCCGTGATATTCAGTCCCGGGTCGATGCCGAGGATGCGAAGGGGTTGTGTCACCGTTGCCATAGCGCCTGTACCCGATGCTAGGCCACGGCCTCGAACGCGGAATCCGGTATGTCGGCATTGGAATACACGTTTTGCACATCGTCCAGTGCATCCAGTGCATCCAAAAGGCGCAGCAGGGTCTCTCCGTCGTGTGCAGAAAGTGCAACCTCGGTGCTGGCACGCATCGTGACTTCCGCACGCTCAGGCGTCAGGCCCGCGTCCTCCAGTGCCTGCCTCGAATCCACAAATCCCTCTACCCCGGTAATCACCTCAAGCGCCCCATCCTCCGTATCGATGACATCTTCCGCACCCGAGTCCAGGGCGATTTCCATCACGCGGTCCGCATCCACGTCCTGTGTAAAGCGGATCACTCCTGCTTCCGAGAAAAGATAGGCCACCGAGCCGGACGTGCCCAGGTTGCCATTGAATTTCGTAAACGTGTGGCGAATCTCGGATACGGTACGGTTGCGGTTATCGGTCATGCAGTCAATCATGACGGCAGCCCCTCCGGGCCCATAGCCTTCATAACGCACCTCCACGTAGGAATCGCCGTCGAGTTCACCCGCGCCACGTTTTGCGGCACGCTCGATGGTGTCTTTAGGCATGTTGGCAGACAGGGCCTTGTCCACGGCTGCGCGAAGGCGCGCATTGGCGTCGGGGTCGCTTCCCTCACGGGCCGCTACGGTAATCTCTCGGATGAGTTTGGTGAATAATTTTCCGCGCTTGGCGTCTTGAGCTTTCTTGTGGTGCTGGATATTGGCCCATTTGCTATGACCAGCCATTGATTCCCCTCTAAACGATCAATGAACCTCATATTAGCACTTCCTGATTTCAAGTGATATTTCCGGTACGTAAAAACTCATCAATCATGGCGGCCACAGGCTTGGCCAGCAGCATACCCGTATGGCTGTACGGAATCAGCTTGTGCACGGTGCAGGACTTCACCCGCGTTTCGGATACCGCGACCGCTCCGTCGTTGGGCCGTTCCAGTGGCGCCCCCAGCATTTGCCCGATCCCCAGCCCGCGGGTGCCGGCCAGTACGGCCAGCGGGCGGGTTCCCCTCCAGGCAGGAACGTTGCCGAGCAGTGAACTCGAACTCGCCCCCAACGTCAGGTGTTTCAGAACCACGTTCCTCGATATGAAGTGTGCCACGCCACTGCCCTTCAAGGGCGGACCCAGCATGACCACGCGACCAGGCCGGGGTGAATCGAAGATCTGGAAATAATGCAGCAGCACGATGGCGCCCAGGCTGTGTGCAACGAAATGAATGACATCGGCATCCAGGCGGTCCGTGAACATGCCCAGCCGCCGTGCATTGCGCTGCGGGGACGAGCGCAGGCTCGGATAGGAAAACCGTCGGCATTCGTGGCCGAAATCCGTCATGTACCCGGCCAGCGGTTTCATCAGCCAGCCCTTCATCCAGATACCGTGGATACAGACGACGATTTCACGCATGTCTGCAGGGGATTATTCCGGTACCCAGCGCAGGATCGCTGCCTGGTTGGTATGTGAAGTCGCCCGGTCTGCGGCATGCAGGCGGGGCAGCCACTGAAACTCTTCATGCTCACGCGTATCGAGGCGGATTTCTACCTTTTCCGGGAGCTGCAGGCGGTACACATGCTCCTGGTTCATGCGCACCCCGGGCGCATAGCGTTTGCGCCAGATCGAGTAGATCTCGAAACTCTGCGTCTGGTGACAGTCACAAACCGCCTGGTCGACCAGGCCGGTTTCCTCGCGCAACTCACGCACCGCCGCATCGGCGGGCTGCTCGCCCCATTCCAGGCTGCCGGTGACCGATTGCCAGAAATCATCGGGATACCTGCGCCGCAGCAGCAGTACCTCGCCTTGGAGCGTGTACACGACAACCAGAACCGACTCGGGACGTTTGTGATCCATTCCATACACCCTGAAGTGCGAACAGGAAGAAGTAGATTTACCTACCCGCTCATTGTAATGCAATTACGGCCCCGTGTTTGGCCTGCATCGATCACGCGTGCTGCGCAGGCCAAGGGCAGCCTCGTGCAACGGTCCGGGTTCAGTGCGTGGGTTTGCGCACGCGGATATGCAGCTCCTTGAGCTGATTTTCATCTGCCGGGGAAGGCGCCTCCGTGAGTGGGCAGGTAGCATTCTGGGTCTTAGGAAACGGAATGACATCGCGAATGGACTGGCTGGCGGTCATCAGCATCACCAGGCGGTCCAGCCCGAAGGCGATGCCGCCGTGCGGGGGCATGCCCCCGTCCAGCGCCTGAATCAGGAATCCGAACTTCTGCTGCACCTGTTGGCGATCCATCTGCAAGACCTTGAAGATGGCCTGCTGCATGTCGGACTGGTGAACACGCACGGAACCGCCGCCGATCTCGGTGCCATTCAGGACCATGTCATAGGCACGCGACAGGGCCGCACCGGGCTGCTCGATGAGCGCCTCGGGATCACTGTCCGTGGGTGCCGTGAAGGGGTGGTGCAGAGCCGACCACGCCTTGGCATTGTTGTCCCACTCGAACATCGGGAACTCGACCACCCACAGCGGGCGCCAACCCGGCTC
>JAPOQE010000155.1 GCA_026710875.1 Gammaproteobacteria bacterium
CCAGAACAAGGAGACGCAAATTGGCAGGAAAAGTGCTGATGCCCTTCTTCATCAACCACGCCATCGGTCTCTATCAGACCATTGACATCACTGCCGAATAGCGCAAGACCCTTCTGGTATTGCTCGTAAAACCTCTGTTGAACTTCATTCAAAGCTTCGGCTAATCCTACAACCATTTCTCTCTCGACACCGGCATCAGCCAGCTACCAGCAGTGTGACCATCTCTCGTATTTCTTTTTCGCGGTATCCGTACCGTTCTGTATGGCCTTGATCTTGTTTGCTGCGCGACAGCGCGCCGCTCGCGGGGCGAGTTCTCTTATCAAACATGACGAAGAAAATCCAAGTAAGCTGGTCTGTTTGCTCCGCGACAGCGGCAGGGCGAGTTTTGGGTCCGCTGAAGGCTCCTAACAGACTGCCGCGAAGTGGTGACAGGGGTCAAGATATGCCGGACGATACGGCTTCAACGAGGGTAAAAACCAGTCGGAAACTATCTTAGGTTCGCCCTCAACCTGTCAAAACAAACCCGACTACTTCACTATAAAAATGAAATAGCCTTCGGTTAATAAATGAATAGATATTACAATTGAACTTTGGATGGGAATGACGAGGCATGGTAGTGTGATTCTTAGATGAGTCAATACGACCGGCAAAGATAATTGACGCCAGACAGCTGTGTACTGTTGAGCAGAAGCGAGCACAATTATTGTGTAGAATACGTAAATGCCAGTTTCGTCTAGGAGGCCATATTCTACCTCTACACAATCTTCACGTGGAGTAATCTGTTCTATCCTGACCGTGTCGGTCATCGTTTTTCTCCTGTCTTGTTAGTTGCTTCCAGAAGAGTAAATTTCGATTTCCAACTTACTGAAGAAGTATTTAAATGACCAGTAGACCCAATACGGTAGTGCGATACCGAACGTCAAAACTGTTAACAACAGCAATGCTAATGACAGTCCAAAGTATTCCCAAAAATTACCCACAAATATAATTTTACCTTTCATGATTTACTCCTCATAACTTGCAAGTGGCCGGTAACGCGAAGGCGAAACCTGTCTAACTCATTCACTAGTTCATGTAATACTGCCTGCACTTGAGTCTGAGCGGTCTGAAGTGGACCCCAAAAACTGGATCAGTGAAAGCAGAAGTATAAGCGTATTCCAAGTGTACAATTAATGACAGGAGGAATACATGTCAAAACAAACCAGACATAACCATTCGTCAACGTTCAAAGCCAGGGTTGCACTGGCAGCCTTGAAGGGAGACCGCACAATGGCGGAACTCAGTGCACACTTTGGAGTTCACTCAAAGCAGATTCAACAGTGGAAGCAGCAGATGCAAACGGCGGCTCCAGATGTGTTCGAGACCATTAAAACCCGCACAGCAAAGGATCAGGGGTCGGATGTGAAAGTACTCCATGCCAAGATTGGCGAGCTGACTATGGAGCGAGATTTTCTGGTGGAAAAGTTGCAAGGTCCTGCCGCCAACAACTGATCGATCCCATGCATGACATTTCAATTCGTCGACAATGTGAACTATTCAAGTTTACCAACAGCACATCAAACCCGCGCGCATCAAGTACTTCAAATAACGAAATCCATTACACCCCGGTAGCTTCCATGGCGATCGTTTCTACCGACATCGATTGCAGCCAGTCGGCCAATGCATACAGGTCGTCGTTGAAGGTGGTAAAACAGCGCACCGGTTCATCACATTGCTCGGGGTCAACTGCCACCCAGTGCTCGCGTGAACCAACACAACATACTGTAACCATGGTGTATCACACCCCACTTATCTCAGTTATAAGCGATTGCCACAAGGAGGGGTGCGCCTTGAAATACGTCCCTATCTTCACGTTGCTCTATATGTTAGCGTCCCTCTCCACGATATCCGGATGCGGACAATATGCAAAAGACTGTACTAACGATCCAATCTGGGCTTGAGTAGCAGCAATACAATTCTCAGAAAAACAACTTCAGCAACCGGGTCTGGATTTTCCGTCGTACAATCCGGCCTACGTTACTTCTCTTGGAGAAGATCGTTATGATGTGAGTGCTTATGTTGATGGAAAAAATATGTTCGGAGGCTCCATCCGTAAGCAATTCCACGGCGAGTTCAGGTGCCTTGACAGAGGATGGCAGATGCTGACATTACGTTATTTACTGAATATCGGCCATTAAACATGTGACCTAATCTGTGGTTTTACAGGTAGAAGGATCTTGGAGTGAAAAAAGCATTGAATATAAAGAACTGGAACAACATACCGGGTTTCGACCGGGTTAAGGAGACTTACATAAGCCTGGATCTTGACAAATGGCTGACTGACCACGGTGTGGTGGATGAAGGTCGTCGTCTAGGCGAAAAGAACCAACCTCGAGCAGAAGCCAAAGGTCTCCACGCTGCTGAAAACCGTATGCTCGATTGGATCAACCAGCGTGGGCGCATCTGCCGGGAAAACGTCAGTGGGCATCTTTCAGATCTTGCCCGCAACCTTGTCGATAAGGAGAATGATGAGGAGCTTGCCATATTGGAACAACAGGTTCGCCAGATCACAAGAGATGGCAATACCAGTATTGAGCATGAGGTCATAAACGGTCGTAACAGTCTGGCGGAAGTCGAGCAGGATGTTCGAGCTTCCAATAAGGACTTTGCAGAGTTCCGCAGTAAAAGTGATTTAACTCGTCTGCCGGATTATTCACATCGTAAGTCAGCCATTTACATCATTCTGATGTGCTTTTCAATTGAGGTAGTCCTTAACGCCACCATGCTAATGGAGGTCAATACATTTGGCCTGATTGGGTCAATTGGACAGATGGGACTGATTAGCGCCGTAAACGTGCTCATTTTAGGCATTGCCATGGGCAGCCTTCTGCGTCAGGTTCATCATGTGGCTATGAGTCGGAAGATTATTTCCTGGGTGGGGGCTACTATCATATTAACGCTGGTTTTCGGGTTTAACCTGGCGGTCGGTCACCTGAGGGATGCCATGAAGTCAATCGTGTACGAGCCCTCGGCGGACATATTCTCGGTTGGCAATGATGCGATTTTGAGACTGCTTACCAACCATATATGGATCGATTCCTTTGAGTCATATCTGCTAGTTGTGCTAGGGGTCCTG
The DNA here is from genome assembly GCA_026710875.1 of Gammaproteobacteria bacterium. Taxonomy (GTDB): domain Bacteria; phylum Pseudomonadota; class Gammaproteobacteria; order UBA4575; family UBA4575; genus WTFY01. Next base: position 3,116 of record JAPOQE010000155.1, read on the forward strand.
TTCTTCTGTGTTGCATCATGGAAGTGGTTGCAAAGGGATGATGTTTACCCAGACTTCGGCCGACGTGACCGTGAATTCAAGCAATTGACCAAAAGATATATCGGCAAGTTCAAAGATGCTCAACTCTCA
>JAPOQE010000156.1 GCA_026710875.1 Gammaproteobacteria bacterium
ACCCTCCAGCAGTTCGATCCGGGGCCAGCGGTTGAACGAAAGCACGGTGCCCAGCCCAACAATCCAGGCAACCAAGCCGCAGATCAGGGAGGAACGTGCCCGTGTCATCGAGAACGTCTCCACCATCCAGGCCACGGCCGGCTCAATTAGTGAAATAGCCGAGGTCCAGGCCGCAAACACCAGCAGGACAAAAAACAGCAATCCAAACAGGCTGCCGCCCGGCATGTGCCCGAAGGCAAGTGGCAAGGTAGTGAAAATCAGTCCCGGACCCTGCGCCGCTTCAAGACCATTGGCAAACACAATCGGGAAAATGGCCAACCCTGCCAGAATGGCGATCAGGGTATCGGCCAGTGCCACCTGGATACTGGTGCTTGCAATGGAGGCATCTGCAGGCAAATAGGATCCATACATCATGATCGCACCCATCCCCAGGCTCAGGGTGAAGAAGGCATGACCCATGGCCTTCAGTGCAACATCGGGTGTGATCTTGGAAAAATCAGGCGTAAACAGGAATCTCAGACCGCCCGAAAAATCCCCTTCGATAAGTGCATACACCACCATGATCACGATCAGCACGACCAGGCCTGGCATCAGGAAGCGCACGGCTGTCTCGAGCCCGTGGCGTACACCGCGCAGGATGACCACCATGGTCAACGTGATGAATAACGTGTGCCAGAATACCAGTGTCCACGGGTCGGAAACGAGGCGGTTGAAAATCTCCCCTACGCCTTGTGCTGAAATCCCGGTAAATGAACCGCTGGCCGCCTCCACCACATAGGCCAGCGTCCAGCCAGCAATGACACTGTAGAAGGACAGGATCATGAATCCTGCCAGCATTCCCATCACGCCAAGCAGGCTCCATGCCGTGCTGCGGTTCTCTTCATTTGCAAGCGCCCGCATGGTGTTGATCGGGCTGCTTCGACCCCGGCGCCCGAGCAGCACTTCCGACATCATCACCGGCAGGCCAAGCAGTGCAATACAGACCAGGTACAGCAACACAAATGCACCACCCCCGCTATCACCCGCCATGTAGGGAAATTTCCACACATTGCCCAGGCCCACAGCAGAGCCGGCCGCGGCGAGTACGAATACAAACCTCGACGACCAGTATCCGTGGATGGATGTTCGCGCAGCAGTCATGAGTAAAGCGGGATTCCCCTACAACGTTCCAATGCCGATGGGCAGCATTTCCATACTATAGCGGATAGCTGATCTTTTGAACGCACCCCGAATGAATTCATTACAATATCGGCATGTCCAAATCCAAGCCGCAACTGGATAACAGCATTGCAGTCAACAAGAAGGCCCGCCACGACTATTTCATTATTGAGCAAATGGAGGCCGGGTTGGTACTCGAGGGCTGGGAAGTCAAAAGTCTTCGTACAAAAAGCATACAGATTCGGGAAAGCTACGTGTTGGTCCGGGACATGCAGGCCTGGCTGCTGGGCGCCCACATCACTCCACTGGCAACAACATCCACCCATAAAGTGGCAGACCCCACCCGCACCAGGAAGCTTCTTTTGCACAAGGATGAGATCGCCAAGCTGGTGGGGGCGGTGGAGAGAAAAGGCTATACGATCATCCCTTTATCCATGTATTGGAAAAAGGGGGTCGTCAAGCTTGGCATCGCTGTGGCCAAAGGCAAGCACAAGCAGGATCGCCGCGCGAGCATCAAGGAGCGAGACTGGAAGCGCGACAAGCAGCGGCTTCTGAAAAAGACAAAGTAGGGGCCTGCTTGCCCCGGTACGTGATAGAGGCGGTCTTCTGGTTATTGTACGCCGCAGTTGAATACTCCGGAGGCAGCTTCAGGCTGCATCCCCGCAACGCATTCAGCGTAGGAGCCAAATTCCATATGTACGGCATCTGCACCAGAGCCTGTTTCTCCGACCCACTTGGCATCGGCACCCTCTTGCCCGCACCCGGAAATAACGAAAGAACTGACCAGCAGCAGAAATGCCAAAGGCTTTTGTCTCATCATGACATGCTCCCTCAGAGCTTTATTCTGAAATTATACGAGTCAATGTAACGGAATTCAGGCAGTACGGCAACCGTTACAGGAATGGTCCAGAGCCAGAGCTAGGGCTCGTTTTCGCTTGTCCATGCACAGCCAGCATCACTTTCCTTGCGAATCTTTTCCAGAAATACCTCGTGCGCCGCAAGCTCATCATCGCTGGCTTTGATTACGCGCAGCTCAGATCGGGGTCCCGCCGACTGCGCAGCAGCCCGTCGCTGCCCTGCCGTTTGCCCGGACTCCGCATGAAGACTCAAAACGGATTGTCCACCCGTCATCATCAGGTACACATCCGCCAGGATTTGTGCATCCAGCAATGCACCATGATACGTGCGGGCTGAATTGTCGATTTCATAACGTTTGCACAGGGCGTCCAGGCTGTTTTTCTGCCCGGGATGCAGCTTCCTGGCCATGTCGAGTGTGTCCGTCACCTTGCAGCAGGTGCCGATATCGGTAACCTTGTGGCTTGCCAGCGACAACTCGTTATTGATGAACTCCGTATCGAAGCTGGCATTGTGTATGACCAGCTCGGCGCCTTCTATAAAGCTCATAAAATCATCGGCGATCTTGGAAAAATCCGGTTTTCCAGCAAGAAATTCGCGGGTGATTCCATGCACCTGCAATGCACCCTCGTCAATGTCGCGCCCCGGGTTCACGAACTCGTGAAATGTCTGCCCGCTAATTCTTCGATGCAGGATCTCCACACACCCGATCTCGATAATTCGGTGGCCATTTGAGACTTCGAGGCCCGTGGTTTCCGTGTCCAAAACAACCTGTCGCATCTTCCTCTCCCGAACCCGTCCAGTTACGACAGAAGGGTATCAATGGCCTCATTAGCCAGTTGGTCGACCTGCTCGTTTTCTACATGTCCGCTATGCCCCTGCACCCAGTTCCAGGTAACATCATGACGTTCAACCTGCCCATCGAGCTGTTGCCACAAATCCTGGTTCTTGACGGGCTTTCTTGCAGAAGTCTTCCAGCCATTGCGTTTCCAGTTGGGAAGCCATTGCTGGATCCCATCCATCAGGTACTTTGAATCCGTGGTGATACACACCGTGCATGGTCGCTTGAGTTTTTGCAGGGCAGACAATGCCGCCTGCAACTCCATGCGATTGTTCGTGGTCTCCTCAGCGGCGCCGTAAATCGTGGTTTCGCGGTCACCGTAGCGCAGCAAGGCGGCCCAGCCCCCGGGGCCGGGATTGCCTCGGCATGCGCCGTCAGTGTAGATATTGACCCGCTCTGGCACGATTGGCTTCCCGAGCAGAAGGCTCTGCAACGTTGACCGGCAACACAGGTTTTGGTGAGCGCCAGGGCTGCAGCTGGGGAGTCAGTGTCAACACCTGTTTTTTGACGACGAAAATCTGCACGTTGCCCAGACGTGCGAACCCGTATTGCCTAGCATGGCTGAGGAATCCAAGGCGCTGCTGGACCCGCAAGTTTCGAACGGGGGGTCGCAGTCCCGTATACCGGGTATCAATCACCGCAAGATCAAGTAATGTAAACCAGTCTTTTAGACGCCTGGCGGTATAAAAATGTCCACTCCAAGGCACCTTTCGGCTGCGCAGCAAGGCAAGCTTGGCGAGGCCGATCATGCTGAGCGGATTGAACGCGACCACAACCAAGTGACCCTCAGAGATCAGCACTCGATGCGCTTCTCGAATCACCTGATGGGGGTCAGGCGAGAAATCAAGCGTATGCAACAAGACCACCAGGTCCAGTGAATCATGCTGAAACGGCAAGGCCAGTGGACTGGCCGCTACAGTGCCCTGCCTGGGCTCCAGCGTCATGTAGATCTTTTGACCAATGCGACTGCTTTGCAGCAGAT
>JAPOQE010000157.1 GCA_026710875.1 Gammaproteobacteria bacterium
CCGCTCTTCCCCGACGGCCCCCTGCCACGCCTGCGCCAGTTGCCGGACAGCTACATCGTCCCTATCGACGATCTGATCACCGCAGAGGAAAAGAAGGTTTCCTCCACCTATAACGAAGCGTTCCTGCACGGCAACATGCAGAATTGTCTGAATGTGCGCCTCGATGGCCCGGATGGCCGTACACGCATCGTGATGTCCCTTGCCGACTCTGTTGAGGGCAGCAGCTGGTCGAGCGCCCAGGTAGAGATGTTCAAACACCTGTTACCCCACATCCGCGAATATATCGGCGCACGACAGGCGCTGGCGGATGCACGCGCGCTTGGCGACTCGGTGGTTGGGCTGCTCAACAACGCATCGATCGGTGTCATGCAGCTGGATGCACGCGGGCGGATCGTGGCGTTGAATGACCAGGCGCTTGAGATCCTGAGCCGCGGTGATGGCCTGTTCGATGAAGGCGGATTCGTCAGGGTCACCGGTAAGGACGAACAGGCCGTGCTTGATCGCATGCTGGATCGTGCGCTGCCACGATTCACAGACATCGGCGAGAGCGGCTCGATGGTGGTCGGGCGTACAAATGCACTGTCCCGGCTGGTGCTGCACGTGACCCCGGTGAGTGATCCGCAGAGGGAGGGCCGGCCGCGGCGCGTGGCCGCCCTGTTGCTGGTGGTCGACCCAGCAAGTCCTGCAGGGATCGACCCGGACATGCTGCAGTGGGCATTAGGCTTTACGCCTGCAGAGAGCCAGCTGGCGGCGATGCTGGCCGAAGGCAAGAGCCTGCGTGATATTGCCGCCGTGACAAAGCGCAGTGAAGGCACAGTGCGCTGGCACCTGAAGCAGATCTTCGGGAAAACGGGGCTGTCCCGGCAAGCGGAGGTGGTGCAGCTGGTGCTGTCGATCACCCGCCTGCCGGTGAGCCGGAACTGATCCCTCCCGGGGCGGATTTGCGCCTGCCGGATTCCGCCATCCGCCTTTTGGGTGGGGTGCGCGATGTGCGTGCACTCGGTTATCCACTGAATTCATTTGCAAACCCTCACGTTTGGTAGGCGCGCGCCCGGCGCATTTTTTGTACCTTCTTATACGTATGGTGTCTGCAATCACACCCACCAAGCTTTTACCGTAGCTCGGGCCTGGCCTTCCTTATCTGCGATCCAGACATCGGGGGGGAAGGGATGCGCCAGGTCCGACTTTCTATTCGATATCGACTACACACCCAGTCGGCCATAAAATAATAATTCTGTGAACTCTCCCGTCCCTTCGCCTTGAGTCTGCTGGAACGGGATGAGTCAGGTGTGAGCAATGCGGGGAGGGCTTCATGCCTATACGGTTGTCTTCATCAGATGCACTGGCTCCTCTTCATGACCACGCACAGCATCGACCCGCGTGATGCGGTACTTCTTCTTGCGATAAGCTAACACCTGCAGGGCTTTTCGCCACTTTGCGGAAGGTTTCTTAATGATTCGCTCGCAAGTTCGAGTCACCGCTTTCCATTGGGCACGCTGGCCTGAGCGGGACTGACCGCTCCCGGGGCAGATTTCTGTTTGCAGGACTCAACCATCTACCACTCGCACGCCGGACAGCTTGTTGTCGCGCTCGGTCACCCACTGAATTCATTGGCAATCCCATCTATTTGGAGGGCGCGAAGCCGGGTATTTTATTGTACTTTCGTCACAATCCAGCGTTGGCGAACCGCTCCGTGTGGGCAGTACCATGCCCAGCGCTTACGAGCCTTGAGAAATCCGCTTCTGATCATTAGGCCGATGAGCGTGATTTGCGTAAAAGGGAACACTACATCGCCTCGCCCACAGGCCAGGTGATATATGGGGGCAACATGAAGGCAAAAATCATACCGTTGGCCCTGCTGCTTGCAGGTTGTGGCGGCGGTGGCGGATCCGGCGAGGATGTGCGGGAATTATCCATACTGGAGCAGGCAAGGGTACTTCCCTTCCCATTGATCGAGGCGGCGAACACACGGGCCTCCCAAAATCCGCCCTACATGTCCGGCAACGAGCCCGATGCGTTTCGTGCCGACTTCTATCCGGATTTCAGCGCGAGTGACATTCGCCCGTTGAGAGGCATTGTCCATTCCACAGAACCGGCCTATGTCACGACGGACTTCGACGGTACCGATGTCAAGGTTCACGTGGACCCCGTGGATACCCCGGATTTTACTTTGGATACGGGCACCGATACGGTTGAGGACAGGCTTGCTCGCTCGCCTCCAGGGGTCGGTAATGCAGGAGGATTCAGCCCGGCGGAGAACACGTTCTATCCTACTGTTGTAGCGGACTGGTTCGTGCCTGGCCAGTCGCTCAGGGAAGTCACCGTGTTGCAGAACTCCGAAGCGCACACGGTCTACGGGCGGGTGCGTGTCAGCTGGGATGATGATGACCCCACGAACTACCTTGCAGGGGGCACCTGGACGTATTTGCAGGGCAATCTCACCGAGGGACTCAACACCAGCATCGCCAGTGCCACGGTAGGCACCTATATCGATGGACCTGAACTTATGGGGACACCCACGCTACCCGTCAGTGGTGAGGCCACCTACCGGGGGCATGCGGCCGGTCAGTACACGTTCTTCTATGCGAGTGACTGGGATGTCATTCCCTTGCCCGAAGGTGCACCGCGCCCGTCAAACGGTACCTGGGATACGGGAATCTATAACGCGACCATCGAACTTACTGCGAACTTCGGGAGAAACACCATCTCCGGGTGTCTCGGTTGTGAGCTACCCGGTGTCGGTCTCCCGCCGAACTTGCTGATCACGGATACGGCCGGGACCGTGCGTGGCCCGAACGGTGATCAGTATGAGTTGTTTGCCACGTACTCGACCATATTCAACGCCTCCAGGGTGCGGTTCGGGGAAACCCCCATCAACCCCGATGGCATGTTTTCCGGTGACGATGTGCACCTTGAGATTGACTACCACCTGGTGGGTGCATCATCCAGTGGCACCTGGGGTGGCAAGTTCTCGACGATCCAGGACGCCTACGGGGATCCCCGTCTCGTGGTGGGTACCAGTGCCGTGGACTGGAGCCACCCTGTCGGGGGCAGAACCATGTTTGTGGGTAACTTTGTGGCGGGTAAGAAGACAGATTAAGGAACGTGTGCGAGTTCGGGACCGCGGACAGTATCCGCCCATGTGACGCGGTAATGTCTTCTAGCGATTCGCTAACACCTGCAGGGCTTTTCGCCGCCTAACGGAAGTTTCCTTGATGATCCGCTCAGAAGTTGGAGTCACTTTCTCCCGTTTGGCGCGCTGACCTGAACTGGCGCAGCTTTTCCCTTTTCGCCCACCAATTCTATCCGGGGTTTTCTGATTGCTCCTATGCGGCATGGGTTTCAATTCTTTCAAGCGTGGCTGCAATCTTTTTTCTGGAGTCTTCCAGGTCATAATCATCCTGCAGCCCCATCCAGAATTTGTCGCTATTGCCAAAGTAACGCGACAGTCGCAGGGCCGTATCTGCCGTGATGGAACGCTTGCCAAGAACGATTTCATTGATGCGGCGGGGCGGTACGGAGATACAGTTTGCAAGCTTGTTCTGACTGATGCCCAGCGGCTCAAGGAAATCGCTGAGCAGCACCTCGCCTGGATGAATGTTCTTGAGTCTGGCCATGTCAGTTCTCCTCAGTGGTAGTCGACGATTTCAACCCGGTACGCTTCCCCTTGCCGCCAGACAAAGCAGATACGGTACTGATCATTGATCCGTATGCTGTGCTGGCCCGCTCTTGTGCCACGCAAAACTTTCAGACGGTTTGCCGGGGGTATCCGCAGATCATGCATGTTTCGGGCACTGTTCAGTATCCTCAGCTTGCGCCTGGCTGTGTTCTGGATATTCATCGGAAATTTTTTGGAAGAATATCCGTCCCAGATTTCCTTGGTTTCCCTGCAGGCGAACGTCCTGATCACACACGGACTATAACGTATCGCGTTATATAACGCAATACGTTATACTGCCTGTTGCGGGAGGGTGCAAACTGTCAGGTTTTCATAGGCTGCAGTAGGAAGCATTTCATGAGACGGGAAGTATGGCTACAGGATGATTAGATGGATGCACAAACGATTTAATGCCAGAGGTAAAAACGATGGACATCAAGCCGATTAAAACAGATACCGATTACCGCAGGGCACTCAAGGAGATTGAGAAGTTGATGACGGCTGCTCCTGACTCAAAGGAGGGGGAACGGCTGGATATTCTGGCGACACTCGTTGAAGCCTATGAGAGCAAACACTACCTGCCGTAGATAGCCGGACCCTGTGGAGGTCAAGTTCGAGATGGAAAGAAAAGGCCTTACGGTCAAGGACCTTGAGCCAATGATTGGCAAAAGCAACTGCGTGTACGAAATCCTGAACTGCAAGCGCTCCCTGACGCTCAAGATGATATAGAAGCTGCATCATGAGCTTGGCATACCAGCGGAATCACTGATCAAGCCTCCGCAGGCTCAAGCCTGGCAAGGCAAGCGTAACGCCGTACGCTCCCTCGACTAGGGCTCAGGCGTCGGCCACATTGAAATGGCGAATGCTCGGCGGTTCCGCCAAGGCCTCCTTGAGCCGGTCGCTGGTGCCCCTGTCGCGCTGCCAGGCCAAATACTTTTCGTAGTGCTCGCGCGAATCCCAGGTCTCCACGACTGCCACGTTGTCGGAATCGTCACTGTTTTGCAGCGCATCGGCACCTGTACAGCCCTCGTACGCGCGCGTCTCCGGCAAAATGGACCTGAATAATGCAACCAACTCGTCCCCGGTTCCGGGCTTCGCCTGGACTTCCAGAATCACTTTTACAGCCATTTCAAATTCCTCCTTTCCAATGTGTACATCTTACAGTGTTTCTGGTCCGTTACGCTCTGGTATGAGCGATTCAATCACGCACCAGCAAGTGCGCATGTCAAACATGAAGTGTGGCTCAAGGTGTGGCCTTCTCCCATGAGCATGGCATTTGGACCCTGCATCCCCTGACAAACCATCATTGCATGTTACCCATATTGGGCATTATAATACCCATTATGGGCATCCAAGCACCAACCACGTCATCCCGGGGGGTCCGCCACAAGACACCTGTCAGTCTTGCCGATGCGCTCTTCACCACCACTCAAAAGCGTGTACTTGGTCTTTTGTTCGGCCAGCCCCACCGAAGCTTTTTCACCAGTGAGTTGATCAAGCAGACCGGCTCCGGCTCCGGGGCCGTGCAGCGCGAACTGCAACGTCTGGCCTCAAGCCGGCTGGTGAACGTCACCTCGATTGGAACGCAAAAGCATTACCAGGCCAACCCTGACAGTCCCGTGTATCACGAACTCATTGGCCTTGTGCGCAAGACGGTTGCCCTGGTTGAACCAATCCGCCAGGCGCTGGTGCCTTTTGCTGACCGCATTACGCTCGCCATACTCTACGGTTCTGTGGTGCAGGGCACGGATACTGCGGAAAGCGACATCGACCTGCTCGTTACGGCGGATGACCTGATGCTTGAAGATCTCTACGCAGCCCTTGCTCCGGTGGAAGCCAGTCTTGCACGCAAGATCAGTCCCATGCTCTATACGGTGTCGGAGTTCAATAAACGACGCGTAGCCAGGAACCCCTTTCTGATGCGGGTACTTGAGGGTGAACATCTGGTGCTTATTGGAGAAGTAGATGGCGAATCCGCAACTCGATAATCCGGTTCGGGCGGGTCAACTCAAGTTGGAGCCTGCTGCACAATAGGAAATCGAAGGTCTGTTTCTGTCTGGTACACGCCGCCTTGCAGATGCCGGGCCAACAAACAGGGAGAGAGCAGACGATGCGTGACCAGTTGAATAACATCATTGCAGAAGCGGAGATCGACAGAGGCCTTACGATGCCACGTATAGGAACAGGTCATGCGCAGTGTCGAGGCGGGATCTTCAGTCTTTTGCAAGACCCTGGCAGTGAACACACCGCTGGTTCAGGAGCCGAGATTTCGCGTGTCGTTGATATATGCAACGACGATCCGACTGCCAGGTACTGCAGGGATCTTTTTGAGCGTATCGGAATTCCTAAGTCAGTCGTCACGCCCTGGAATGCGTACGGGGCCTACGGGGAGAAACCGGGGATGAAAGCCATCAGTGAAAACCTGCCTCTTTGCCAAAGGCTCGTGGATGCTGCAGGGCCTGCGGCCATCATTGCCCAGGGTCGAGAAGCGCAAAAAATGGCAGACCGGCTCCGTTTTGACGGTCCGGTCTTTCGTGTGCCCCATCCGAGTCGGCGCGGAAGGGCAAGTTATAAGGGAGCTGCGAAGGACATCGAAACGGCATTTGAGGAAGCATTAAGAATTTGCACATCCTGCACCGAAATATGCAGGGTGAAATAATTTGGAGCTCGTTGTCAGGGCACTGTGTAGCTTAACTCGATAATATTTGATCTCCACAACATATAGGGTTGAATTTTCCCTGTTGCGCCCCATATTAGGTATTTCAGAAATACCCAGCCTTAAATGATATGACCCATGAATACATATTTCTCTGCAAATGAACTTTTGTCGCCACCTGTGGAAAGGGCGGCTTTCAGTGACCGGATAGCCTATGTATGTGCAGAGCTTTCAAAGCTTGCATATTTCAAGTTCGAGGGTGGACATACTGCGGATGACCTTGTCTCGTTCGCAAAATCCCTATTCAAAGATGATGAGCGTGTCACCCTACTGGAAAATAGGATCAAGGCCTTGTTGACGGCCAGTGCATCTTCTGAGCAAGAATCAAAAAATGCATTGAGTGAGATACTGAAGCATGCCAATTTTGAATTGGTAAAAACCTTTTCAATCAAAGGCACCCAGGCATTCATCTGCACAAGAAAGATCCGATCCTCATCTCAAGGAAACGACAAGGTCGTGGCATTTCTTGTTTTCAGAGGCACAGAGCCAACAGACTTTGCAGATATCAAAACCGATGTAAAAGCCAATTTGGTGGATGTTGAAATCGGCGGAATGACCATTCAGATGCACAGTGGATATGTAGAGGCATTTGATTGGGTGCGTGAGGATGTAAATTCAGCTTTAGACAATCTGCCTCATGACCAGCTGATTATCACAGGCCATTCACTTGGAGGCGCATTGGCAATAGTCGCTACTCGATTGCTGGCATCAGATGTTGTCGGTGCCTGCTACACCTTTGGGGCTCCACCGGTGGGTACTGTGGAGGTTTCGAACAACCTGAAAACTCCTGTCTACGAGATAATCAACGAGATAGATATTGTCCCGCGACTCCCTAACCCTTGGATGGCTTCTGCTGTACTCGCTTTGATCAGATTGATTCGCTGGATAGGGAAAGTTTTTACATTTGTTGGGAAAATTCTGGCTTCGAGCACGTGGGATGACAAGTTGCAAGAGTGGATGGACATGATGGTCAAGTTTAGGCATCCAGGCTATCTAAGCTATCTTGTCGGTTCGGGAGCGGCCGCAAGGCTAAGATACAACGTTAGCCCCTTTGACAGATTGAAATGGTGGTTGACGATGATTTTTAAATCTAAAGCAATGCTCGCTAAAAAAGGTTTTAGGAAAATGGCTGGCGATCATTCAATCGATCTGTACATTAAGAAGTTGATCGTGCATGCACAGCGTCGCCAATGATTGAACAAATGTATTTTCACTGCGTTTCGATAACAGACGTTCAGTCGAGATTCGTGCATTGAGATAACGAATAAGACCTAGCATTCTTGTGTTAGGACGAAATTGTTTTGTAATTGAAAAATATGAGTGATATGGGAATTCGCATACAGCCAAAAGAAATCGAGATCCCCGATGATGATCCATTTGCAAACGATCTTCTAGACCGCCGGCAGTCAGTAGAAGTTCTTACCCGTCTCATAGATTCAATTGAGGGACCCTGTGTGTTGGCAGTCGATGCTGCCTGGGGTGCAGGCAAAACTACATTTCTAAACATATGGTCTCAGCATTTACGCATCAAAGGGTTTCCTGTCGTTGGATTTAATGCATGGGAGACTGACTATTCCGAAAACCCCTTCGTTGTACTTTCCAGCGAGTTGATGGAAGGTCTTGACTTATACAAGAAACGTTCGCTTACAACAAAGATCGATAAGACCAAGGAATTGACCAAGGAGCTTCTTAAAAAGATTTCACCTTATGCCATTCAAGCTGTGCTAGAGAGCGTGCCGGGAGGCACAGCAATCAGTCCAGCTCTTTTATCTCTTGTAGAGGACAAGCTTTCTGCACACCAAGAGGCCCAGAATTCAATTGAAAATTTTAAAGATGCTTTGCAAGACATGGCGAAGGAATTGGCTAAACATAATAGCCATTCCTTGATTGTTGTTATTGATGAGCTAGACCGGTGCCGCCCCACATATGCAGTCGAACTTCTTGAGGTCGCCAAGCACCTATTCTCTGTAGACAAGATCATTTTTGTGTTGGCTATTAATCGTACACAACTGGCACATTCAATTCAGGCTCTCTACGGCGCTAGTTTCAATGGCGAGGACTATCTGGGTCGGTTTTTTGATCTGGACTTTCGATTGCCGGAACCAAAGCAGGAATACTTTATTGATGCCTTGCTTGATCAAAATTCAACTGGAAGTCACATTCATGGGGAGGTTGAGACACTGTTGAAAGTCTTCTTGGGTGCCCCTGATCTTAGCCTCCGGCAGATAGCGCAATCCATCCATCGCTTGGGCTTGGTTCTCGTATCACTGCGTGATGACCGAAAGCCATACATCTTTACAGTAGTTGTACTTTTAATCCTTCGAACCGTTGATATAAAACTCTATCATCAGTTTTGTCAGGGCGGCGCTACTGACCTTGAAGTTTCTGTAGCACTATCAGCTATGATTAAAGAGAGATCATCTCTAGTAGATGAAGCTCGATTCTATTTGGATACAACACTTGTTTTCTCCAGTCGTGAAATTTCAGATATTCGTATTAATTGGCAATTGGGAGACTCGCTGCTGTACAAGGAATACAAAAATAAGCTTGATGAACTTCCGGACACAGCATCAGACTATAGCTATATGCAACGTGTTGTCGGTTATGTTGAAAATTGGCATAGTCGGCATGGCGGAAGAACTGGATTCCGTCATTCGATTGAGTTGATTGAGTTGTTATCATCCGACTTTATTGGCGCATCGTAGTTATGAAGATTCAGTAGGGGGGTGGTTTTGTTCCTACAGGACTTATTACAAAAATTTTTTGAAAGTCGTATGCAAAGACGACTTCTGACTGGATTCAGTTTTACTGTAATGGTTTGTTTAATAGGCTTTTTCATACGGTTGGTATGGTGAAAGAAATGTGCTGATAAGGAGATATTGATAAGTGAGAGTGAGGTGATAAGAGGGCAAAAGAGAAAGGAACACTGTAGTGTATAAGTTGGAAAATAACGCAGCATCCTGATGGGATAGGCGCAAATAAATTGCGAGGTAACAGCAACTATGGCAATTATTGATCATCTTGATGGGAAAATTTTAGAGTTCTGCTCAAAAAATGGAAACATGTGTTTAGGAGATCTTGTGGAGGAGTTTGAAGAATTCGATCATGATAGTGCGCAGGATCAAATCATGTCATTGCTAGCACGTGATTTGATTGAAATCGAAGACATTTGTTTTCGAAAAAAAGCGAGGTGAGCATGCCAATAAGACCACAACGCTGGTACGCATTGGTGATCTTTACTTAGAGGAAGCAGCACTTAATGTTCTAGCTAATCTAGGGAGATGCCTGCAGACTGACGAAGTGAGTGGTTGTGCAGGTATCATTTGTAGAAAGCATTAAGGTCTAAGTTACTAGTATCCTATTGCTCGAGGCATTCTCAATGAACTTGTCAGGCGTGGCATCATGTCTTAGATTTCATAGCAGCAATAATTTCAGGGTTTTCTTTTGTAAAAGTCCATCCGTCAATGTGCTGCACAAGAATTATTGTTGATTCACGAAATGCAGCAATCGCTTCAAGATAGAGCTCATCAGGTAAGTCATTATCTGAAGCTCCAAGTTTAAAAAGATAATGACCTTTTTCCATTTGATCGTCTTTTTCAAGTGTGCTGAAAATATGTGTATTGGATAAATGAATGTAGCCTGAGGTTTTCTCATAGACAAACTCAATCCATGGATACTTTTTACCCAACAAAGTCACTAGGTAGCGGTCTGTCATGGGATTGCCCTTTCGGTCTTTCATCTTTCGAATATGCTTTCCCTTAAGTACTGCAGCAGCAAATTCGTGGGGTTGCTCAACAAGAAATCCTGCAAAAAATCTGATCGCCGTATCCAATTGCAATCGTAGAAGTGCCCCTGCACATATGAGGTTTTGATCCCGTATCAATGTACGGAAACCACTCGATAAAGCGACAGAACGGTTAATAGCTGCATTTGCCAGTAAATCAAACATGTAGATGTTTTGGTCATCCGCCTTAAGCATATTATGTGCACATTCCAACATGGCCTTTTCATCAGCCTCAAGATGTTCGAGCTCGGCAGATACCTTGTCTGATGGGGGCTTTGGCATAATGAAATCTTTGAATTTGGATAGATGCGAGGCTCAAATTCTATAACGTTGTATCTACATTTAGGCTATTGATAGTGGCTACTTATCACTGATTTCAGGACCAGGACGCACAGGTTTCTGCAGTATGCATGCCCACCAATATCAACTGCGGTAGTTTGCTGTGAGTTTCAGAATTCAGCTAGGAAGTAACCTCAACTGAATAGGGAAGTTCTAACTTGTCACGGAGAAGTTTTTGTGTACGATCTAATGCTGATTTGGATTCTTCACTGCCAGCTTTCACGCGAGTTATTAACTCTTCGATCACACTATTCACAGCAATCATCTGTGGCTGCAAAGCAGATGCCTGATTATCAGTGAGTGCGGTTACAACAACGTACCCACTGACATCTTCAACAGGTAGCATGTCAGTCAATTTTGCTCGCTGTATGCGATAAGCTTCACATCCATCTATTACTGCATTGTGAACAACATCCATCGAAAAAACTGAGTTGAACACATCAAAGTCTCCAATTGCTGTAAGCATACTCAATTCTTCAGGTGTAAAATTTACTTGTTGCGGGAGACTGGCAAATGGCTGGATCAGTTGCCAAGGTTCATAAACAGCATCAGGTTGCCTCTCAGCAGCTAATGCTTTCTCAAAATGTTGATGAATTGCATGGAAATTAGAATGTATTTTAAGCAATTTGATAAGCAATGAGGTCCCAAGAACTTGTTGTGCAAGCCTGTGATCTTTTTTTCGCTGCATTCTGCCTTCACGTAAAGCTTTGTGTTGAACAGCGTAGGCTATAAGTCCACCCCCAATTGTGCCTCCTAGAGAGCCACCTATAGCAGACCAAAATTCGGGAAATTTAGATACACTTGTCACAATTACATTTATAACTTCACTCATGCTTCAGCTCTCCCAAGTCTGTGTGAATTTTCGCCGGTTAGATATATTTTCTGTGTGATAGTATGCGACCTGTTCAAATCTCATGCTGTATTAAGATCGTTTCACCAGGCATTGAAACGGATAGAGAGTTTTGCCATAAAGTGGTCCAGAACTTTTATACAAATCTCATGAACAAAATAATCAAGAAGCCGTAATCACAATCTTCACCAATTTGGATTTCAGGATGCGTTTAGAGCTAATGCCGTGCAATGGGAAATTTTTATAAAAAGTTCGGTTGTAACTTGCTCTAACAATGACTCAGTAACATAACGCAGTTGTAGATAATGCGGGAATAGAAGGATACAAAGGAGAAAGTTTTTTGGCTAGGGTATTCGTCAGCTCCGTCGTTAAGGGTATGGAAGAGTATCGCCATGTAGCTAGGGAAGCTATTACGACAATGGGGCACACCCCAGTGATGTTCGAGGATTTTTCGGCGAAGCCCTATTCATCCGAACAAGCCTGCCTTCATGAAGTTGAGCAAAGCGATATATATCTGGTGATTGCAGGTCAAGACTACGGGCATGAAACTCCCGAAGGTTTATCGGTCACACAGGCAGAATTCAGAGCAGCCAAAGCGGCTAATAAGTCCATACTGGCATTCATTCAACAGGTCGATGCCAGGGACGAGCGCCAGCAGCAGTTTTTATCAGAAATAGAGGCTTACCAAGGTGGCGTGTTTCGTGCGAGCTTCTCTTCAGCGCTGAAACTAAACAACGAAATCATTAAAGCGCTGCGCAGCATTGAAACTATGAGCCAAGCAATCACTGAAGATGACTTTAAAGCACGAATTACGACTGTGCTGGAAGGCCGGCATAGCTACCAGGAAGAGCCGGAACTAATCATGGCTTTCCTTCCTCAGCCCGAGCGCATGGTCGATATCGTCACCATTGAGCAAGAGATGGATGATCAGTTTGGCTTGCTTTGCCAGGCAGGGATGACACGATTTCGTGATGGTTATGAGTTGCTGGACCACGCAAATTGGACAGGCATTACAAGTGGGGAGAATTCTGTCCATTTCTGTGCTGACGGCATGATACTGTTTGCTTGTAATCCTATACAGCCCAATGATGGATTCTTAGGAAGTCATTTTGCTCCACCCGCTCAAATTGCCAGTATTGCCAAAGGATTTCGGCATATCATCAGCGCACAGTCCGGTTTTGCCCATATGGCAATGCACCATATGGAGAGTTCCTATGTTGCTGATCCACCTCAGGGAGCATCGCTGACCCTACGCATGTCCGGGGATCACGAAGCCGAGTTTAGTCATCTATTCACCCCCCTGACAGAGGGAACCTATAACAACTGGGTAGATCACTGTATCAACCGGCTATCGAGGATATTCAGGTATAACAGTGACCAATAAGTAATCTTGGCTTTTACCTTTCCGAAAAACCAAAGAGTCATGTGCTACGTGTATAGCAGATGTTCTTTCTTCAACTAATGCTGACTAACCACTATCAAGGCAATTAGCACCGCCACTTGAGATTTAAATAATAATGCCGGAGAAATCCTGCCCCCCGACGATAAAAAGGAAACACTTGGAGTCTCGCTTTATCCTTGAAGCCTGACAGGTACCCCCCTAGCATTGATCATCCGATGCAGGACAACTCCCAACACTGGCCGCGCCTGATTGCCTTCGTGGACATGGATGCCTTTTTCGCATCTATCGAGCAACGCGATCATCCCGAATACCGGGGCAAGCCGGTCGGCATCACCAACGGCTTGACCGGTACCTGCTTCATTACCTGCTCCTACGAGGCAAGGACCTACGGCATCCGTATCGGCACGCGCCTGAAGGAGGGCAGGAAGCTGTGTCCTGAAATCATCTGGGTCCCGGCACGCCCCGAGCGCTATGCCGAGGTCTCAACGAACATCATGCTCTCCCTGCAAACGATCACCCCGGACGTCGAGGTATTCTCCGTCGATGAGGCCTTCCTGGATCTCACCCACTGCCAGCGCTACTGGAGAAAGCCCCCCGAGGTGATGGGCGCGATGATCAAGGCGCGGGTCACCGAGGTCTCAGGTCTGGCCTGCACGGTCGGCATCAGCGGGGACAAGACCACGGCCAAGTACGCCGCCAAGCAGAAAAAACCCAATGGGCTCGCCATCATTCCCCCGTGGCAGGCAAGAGATACATTGAAGGAGGTGCCGCTCACCCAGTTGTGCGGCATTAACCGGGGCATCGCAGGGTTTCTGGCAAGACGCGGGGCCATCACCTGCGGGGATGTCGCCAAACTTCCGATCAGCGTGCTAGGCGACCGGTTCGGCAACCCGGGCCGGCGCATCTGGCAGATGTGCCGTGGCGAGGATGCAGCCGCGGTAGAGACCAAGGTCGCCGCCCCGAAGTCCATGGGCCACGGCAAGGTCATGCCCCCGAATACCACCGATCGCGACACCATCTTCATGTACCTGGTGCACATGGCCGAGAAGCTCGGGGCGCGCTTAAGGCAGCACTCGCTTGCTGCACAAGGCTATTTCATCGGCCTTCGCACCCGCGAGGGCTGGCTCGGCAGCAACCATTTCAAGACGAGCCTGCCGACCAACGATGCCTGCCCGGTGATCGCGTTATGCAAGCAGCTGGTCTGGGATGGCTGGCAGGGGCAAGGGGTGTTCCAGGTGCAGGTTACAGCACTGGATCCTCGACCGGTACAGGGACAACAGGAGCTCTTTGGTGAGGAGGAGGACCGAATCGAGCGGCTCAACGAGGCCATGGATGCGATCAATGACCGCTATGGGGAATTTGCCCTGGCCCGGGCGAGTCTGCTGCACCGCTCGGACATGCCGAACGTGATCGCCCCCGCTTGGAAGCCGTATGGACACCGCCAGACAATCGTGCCGGCCATTGAGCGGATCAAGAAGAGGAGCGAGGCCAGATAGAGTCTGGTGTCGGGCATACCCCGCGTTGCCTTGAAAGGTCTGCTTGCCTCAAATTCTGTGTTTCTACGGTATTGGTGATATTTGATAGTGTGTTGACTTGACTAGCGACCACACTGTTGGGCTGGCTAGTCCCAGCCACGGCAAATGTCGGTTCTATTGCATTCTGGACAATGGGCTGCTGAAATCGGCATATTGCGCTTTTGCGCCTCTCTGCTTTCATCCTCGGTAAGAACCTTGATCTTAAACTTATGTCCACAGTTCAAGCAACGAAATCGAACTAACTCAGTCATTGGAAACTCCTGCTTGTTGTATAAACTCTTCCCAAATTAACTCAGCAACCTCCTTCAGTGCCGTGGTGTCAATTGATTCTTATAGCATCGCATATTGATATTCGATCCTAGCAGGACCAGCCTAAGTCCTGCTATGAGCCATCTTGTCCTTAGAATACAGAACTCTTTGGTTAGCTATGCCACCCAGGAGAAACCTCATAATGCCATTTTGACTGCAGTGACGGCCCAAGCAATTTAGCGTATATTTAGTTCAAGCTTTTCATAAATATTTTTTTTGATAAGCTTCTCGATAATCTTTGTCCTGACATATACAAATTCCCCTGGGATCTTTTGCAACTGGCATTACCTGAAAATTCGGGTACGATTTCAGAACGTTATACTGTGTTTTAAAGCTACCTACAGGACCATATAACGCATTTTGTACGCCTGCAGCTGCCAGAAGCACTCCAGCGAGTGCCGACTGGTGAGCCAAAGGAACATGGACATCACCTGTGGGCTCTCCAGCTTGGGACAAAGGAATCACACCGCCTCCACAGAAGCCTTCTGTGTACAGCTTTCGAATCTGATGTCCCTCAAATGGGAGTATACGATCGAGAGGGATGTCTCGCGCTGCAGCTATTGCCTCGAGTAAATCCTTTGGAGCACCTTCACCTTTATAAAGCAATTCACGTATTTGCATTAACCGGTCAGGAACACCAAAGGATTCGGTGATGATTTCGTCCTCATTCTTACTGGTGCCATTAGGTAGGTATAAACAATAGACACATGCACCACCTAAAAAGTCATGCGTTGAGACACCTAAATCGTCAGGCTGAGTCCATGCGTTGGCTATCCAACAAGGCAACGAAGCCTGAGCGGTACGACGATCTTGTGCAGAATCAAGAGCTAAAAGAAGGCGATCTACCCTATGCTTTTGTTTCTGCAAAAATTGAGCTAGTTCCCTATCGTAAGCCTTAGCGCTTAGTCCCATACTAAATTTTTTGGCAATGAATTTTGCCTTTTGATTTCCTTCATCATTACGTTCAGTTAGTACATAGCGCTGTAGATTACCCAGGTCGACCCTCTCATGGTCAACAACCACAACTGAACCATTCAATGGAGTACGAGCTAATGCCCAAGCCGCTGCATTACCTATGGCGCCTGCACCGGCAAGAACCATGTTGCCTATGTCGCCGTTGAGATTTACGCTACGACTTATTTTGTCAGCGTGAGGAATCAAAAATTTTGAATCCCGATTAAGCCCAACCTCTGGTAAAAATATATGGCGAAACAAGTTAGCTGCTGCCAAACATGCAGCGACACCTGCACCAAATGGATTATTACTGTCCCCACATGCCTGTGAGCGAATCGTAGAAATTGTACCGCTCCAGCCGTCAGCCCCTGCAAAAATTCGTTGAGGAGCACTTCGTCGTATACGGGTTTTTCCGATCACAATCTCGACTGTCGGCGCTCCCGACAACTCAATACATGGATTAATACGAGAGGCTAAATTACTTGCTTCTTCAGAAAGTTTTGTGTTTTGGAGTGCACGAATAGTAATGGCTGGGTACAAGCGTGCTAATAAACGAACCAAAAGGTCAACGAGTGCTCGACCTTCATAACCGCTAGCATCTGGTCCAATAGTGATACCAACACAGACCTCGCTCAACTCAGCCTCAAGCCGCTTTTCATCCAGACCAGATAGAGCCTGAGAAATTGCAACCGCATTTCGTCCAAAATAATCTGGCATTGCCATAGCTATTACTCCATGTGCAGAATTTGACGCGCGTCATCTGCTGACAATCCTCCCCATCCAGATTTTGTCAAACGATATAAAGCAGTGCCCTGTCCGCGAACACCAAACTGACAGAAATCAGGCACCACAAGAGACAACCCCCCTAGTGTAGTAACCATGGGAAAAGCATCATCTGTGTCTGAGTGATAGGCTTCAGTGGGGTGTGTATGAACTTGGACCCCAAGACGTTCATCGTTTTCATATAGCCATACGTTCAATCGATGAAGTTCATCTGCTTCAACACGAACGCATAACCCACTCGGGAGTTGGTAGGCGGTCTGCTTAGGGATATGTATTGTTCTACAAATAAAGCAGTCACTTTCAATTACGCCGCTCCAAAGTACAAAACACTCATTGCCATCACGACCTGCATCTTGCAAATGTCGGTCTGTTTCATCACAAATTTCAGGCGGAATGATGAATTTACTAATTGAATCAAAAGTATTCATAGAGGAGGAACATCGAAAACACGGAACCCAATATTTGGGATCATTTGTACATTGAAGCCAATAATTGTGTCAGGACCATACTTTGAGATTATCTCAAGAAGTCGTACGAGACGGCCTGCACCAGAAGACCGATGCAGTTCCCAGTGGTCTCCATCATGTGCAGGATGTTCATGATATTCACGGACACCTGGTAGACATATGAATGGTGTGCCATCTGGACCATGAGCTTGAATTAATGCCTGTGTCTGTACTTGCTGTATCTGCAACGCTGCATTGGGAATACTTTGCAGTTCTGGCTCAGAAATTGACCTCGGTAAATTTGTTGGCAATTCAGAATTTTGATAAGGCACACCGGTAATAGGATGCACGAGTCGAACAGATGGGGGTGCCGCATCATAATTTGTATAATCGAAAAAAACGCCTGTCATGATTGAGACAGGATTTGTTTTAGCCGTCGCTAATGCTACAAGTACATGAGGGTATTTTGCATATGCTAGGAACCAACCCCGTTGGCAGTATTGATCGCTAAGTGAGCGGAATTCCCTTATTTCTCTATTAAATTTTTTCCGAGAAACCGCTTTATCAGTAAACTGTGGATCAAGCATCAATTACCACCTACGCCTGCCTTCAGACTCAGGAACAATTCTGTTCCTTCTTTAGGAACTACGTTTTCGACACTTTTATCAAGATCAATTATCTGACCAGAAGAATCACGAAGTTCCCAATTTTCAAGAGGTTGACCAGAATTCCCTGATTCCTTTAACGCATCAATAACGGCAGTCCGGATAAGAGTTTCAGGCTTGACCTGAACTTTAATGGGTTGGCCATTTACAACAATAGTGATTTGATTCAGTTTTTCTCTCATAATAATAGTCTCCTCAGTAGGGTACTCAAGTTATCCATTATGTACAGTGGATATCTTGTATAATTAAAATAATAAAGTCAAGGGTAGGATATAAATGTGTCTCAGAAAATTTCATTCGAAGTTAAATTCATCCCCGCAGGTACCGGGTCTGTCGTTTGGGATGATCCGCACGCTAAGCAGGTTGTTCATCGATTTATGCCGCAAGATCGTCGACATGGCCCGATGTTAGGTGTCCTACATATTGGTGAAGCCCGCCCAACTCCGCATGTTTTACGAGAAGTGGTGGTAAAAGTCGGCGAAGATATAAAGGCAGGTCGGTATGGCGATTTAAGTTTTTTTGTTTGTAGCTTGGATGAGGATACTAAGAGCGTGATTGGTGATATTGCAGCATCCAGAAATGTTGCGATGTTCTTGAGTTCGTCGCTTACCGACTTAAAGCATGCGGAACCAATTGGCGGACTAACAGCTAAGGATCATGAGACTCTAAGTCTTGTATTAGAGGCAGGTGGAACGGTTTCTGCAGTAGAGTTTGCTCTTCAGGTAGGCATTGAAAAAACTGCAGCTGGTAATCGCCTAGTTTCACTCCATAAGAAGGGGTACCTACAGCGGTTAGAGCGCCCGCATCCTGTCGGTGATCTATTTATTGACGCACGTTCAGTAAATTTCTCATAGATTGTTCTTGGGTGCTGTTCTGAAATTTTGGCACCGTTAGGGCATACAGAATGTGGAAGGTCGTCCACAGCCGTGGGATGGTGAAAAATACCCGGTAGTTCATCGCACCTCCGTCTCAGGGTTTGCCCGAGTCTTGCAGTGGAGCGCAGTACGGTGACAATTCCTTGTTGGCAACGCGCGTCATCACGAGGTGTGAAAGATCAATTTCAGTGCAGGGCTCCGCATACCAGCGCCAGACTCCCGAGGGAGGAAGTAACCGCTCAAGTGGCGACCCGCCCACGGTGCTTGCGCATGGGCCAGATCGCCATAAGAGGCAGGTCAATTCGCGAGGCTACCAGTTCAGGGTGCCCCGCAGCATAAGGCTGTGGTTGATCGCACCGAGTACTGGGCGACTGTGCACGCCCTCCAGGCTCATCTGCAGTGCAGTACCGATGCCAAAGCTTCCACCAAGACTCAGGTGTCTGGCTCCCTCCCCGGACAGTGACGGGTCGGTGTAGGGGGGTGAGTACGCCTTGCAGGCCGCTTAATCACAGTGCCCATCACGGTCTGTCGATGCCCCTGTTCCCGGAATCTAACCCGTATCGATGGCGGCCGGAACACAGGAAAAAATTCATTTTTATGACTTGAAATCGTTTATTGCGTCCCAATTTATTAGGTATCTACAACGAATTTTTCATACAGGAGATACATCATGTTAGCGCGAAGAATTTATCATGATCCCTGGGATGCCATGCGCGAATTCCACACCCAGCTGGACCGCATGTTCAGTCCTCACACGGACGGAGAGACCGATACGGTCGCCAACTGGGTGCCGCCGATTGACATCCACGAGGCCGAGGATGCCTACGAGGTGAGCGCCGATTTACCCGGCGTCGATCCGAAGGACATCGAGATTTCCCTGGAAGGCGGTGTCTTGTCGATCCAGGGTGCGCGTGAGGCCGAGAGCAAGGATGACGGCCATGGCTATTCACGCACGGAGCGGTTTTACGGAAGCTTCTTCCGTCGCTTCATGCTTCCGGATACGGCTGACTCCGAAAACATCTCTGCAAGGACCGACCACGGGGTGCTCAAGCTTCGTGTGCCGAAAAAAGCGAAGGTCTTGCCGAAGAAGATCACAGTCGAGGGATAAGCCGTACAGGCCAGTTGTATCCAGCACTGCCAGAGCGCCGCGACATACCCCGGCGCTCTGCTGCGCTCAGGGTACAGCCGGGTAATCCAAACACGATCACGGGTTACTGCAGACCCTGCAGGAGGCCCCTGGTTTTAATTTCAATTGTTTTGACTTGTTATGAATACATCCAAAGACACATCACTCCGATATCAAATGGGAAATGCCGGGGACTTGCTCAAGCACGGCGTGCTGGCAGAATTCGTTCGCTGGCGCTGCGATGCCGGCGAGAGGATCCGCTTCCTGGATCTTTTTGCAGGTCTGCCCTTCAACCCTGAGACTCCACCTGAAGTCATCTCGCGTATCCAGGGTCTGGACCTCTGTGCATTGACCGAGGCGCAACCTGACATCGGCGAAGGTCGCTACCTGGGAAGTACCAAGCTGGTACAGCACCTGGGGCAGCGTTTTGGTAATGGCAAGGTGGAAGTGTATGCCGCGGATGCGGATCCCGGTCGCAATGAGCGCCTTGCAGCCGAGGGTCTGCAATCGCTTGAAGCCTTACCAGCATATCCGGATGCCCCGGAAGGTGCGGACGGCTACGATGCCTACACCTTCCTGTCGGCCTACATTGATCAGGCCGAGGCACAGGACCTGGTGCTGATCGACCCCTATGCGGACTTTTTACTGGATAAGGCCGAGACGGTGATTCCTCAAATCAGCCAGTTGGCAGAACGCGCCGCCATACTCCTGTTTGCCCTGAACGGAGACCCGTACAGCCCGGACGGTGAGCGCTTCGATGCCTTGCTCGATGAGCATTTACCAGGTGCGGTCATCATGACCGTCCCACCCCTTCGGTCAAGCAAAATAGAGGGCGAGAAGGGGTACTACGCCGATGTCATCCTGGCGAGCCACGCCCTGGGCGAGGACGGGTACGCCAAGGATGCCCTGCTCACCCGTCTCGATATCTTTGCGAGGCAATTGGGAAGGGTGCTTGGCCGCTCGGATCGAAGCCGGGGCATGTTACGACCGAGGGTACTGGGCAAGCGCTGAGTCCATGAAGGTAGGGCGGGGCGGATCAGTGGTATATTGCTGTATCTGGACA
>JAPOQE010000158.1 GCA_026710875.1 Gammaproteobacteria bacterium
AGCTCGACGACCCGGGTCAGGAACTCCCAGGCATAGCGGATCGCCTCGCGCTTGAAGTAATCGCCGAAGCTGAAATTCCCGAGCATTTCGAAAAACGTATGATGCCTTGCGGTATAGCCGACATTCTCGAGATCGTTGTGCTTGCCGCCGGCGCGCAGGCAGCGCTGGCTGGTCGCCGCACGGCTGTAGCCCGGGGAGTCCTTGCCGAGAAAGACATCCTTGAACTGCACCATGCCGGCATTGGTGAACAGCAGGGAGGGGTCGTTTGCAGGCACCAGTGGACCGGACGCCACCACGGTGTGGCCTCGTTGCTCGAAGAATTGCAAAAATGCGTTGCGAATTTCCGCGCTGTGTTCCATGACCACCCTGCCTTGTAGAGCCGCTCCTATGATCCAGCGCCGGACGCTGTTTCAGTCCTCGAAAATGATGCCAAGGTCTGGCGGATTATATCACTGGTGAAGCCGCGGTTTTGCAGATAGCGCATTCGCCTGGCCCGCTCTTTCACACTTCCTGCCATGGTGTCGCCGAACTTTTTTTCATACTCCTGGCAGGCCAGCTTGCGCCACTGCGGGTCGTTGAAGTCCATGTGTGTACTCACCAGGGATTCGGCCACTCCGCGCGCCTGCAGTTCCTGGCGGATGCGCAAGGGCCCGAAGCCGCGACGTGTGCGTGAATAGACATAGCTCTCAGTAAAGCGCGCATCACTTTGCAGGCCTTCGCGCTGCAGGTCATCCAGCAGGGCTTCGATTTCAGCGGTCAGGAATTCCCGGGCTTTGAGTTTCCCTGCAAGCTCAAGGCGTGTGTGCTCCCGTCTTGCCAGCAGTCCCAGTGCCGTGTTACGTATGGAGCGCTCAGGCTTCAGTGGATTCGGCCTCTTCCGCTTCTTCTGATTCCGGATGTACGGTGCCGGCATGCGGCATCAGTTTCTCCCGCAGGCTGCCTTCGATCTCGTTTGCAACCTCCGGATGCTCTTTCAGCCAGGCGCGTGAATTTTCCTTGCCCTGGCCGATGCGCTCTCCGTTGTAGCTGTACCAGGCCCCCGCCTTGTCGACGATGTCATGCTGCACGCCCATGTCGATGAGCTCACCCATGCGTGAGATACCCTCGCCGTACAGAATCTCGAATTCCGCCTTCTTGAACGGCGGTGCTAGCTTGTTCTTGACGACCTTGACCCGGGTCTCGTTGCCGAGGATTTCATCGCCCTGCTTGATCGCACCGATGCGCCGGATGTCGAGGCGCACCGAGGCATAGAACTTCAGCGCGTTGCCCCCGGTCGTGGTTTCAGGATTGCCAAACATGACCCCGAGCTTCATTCGGATCTGGTTGATGAAGATCACCATGGTGTTGGAACGCTTGATGTTGCCGGTCAGCTTGCGCAAGGCCTGTGACATGAGCCGGGCCTGCAAGCCCATGTGCGAATCTCCCATGTCGCCCTCGATCTCGGCACGCGGGGTCAGTGCAGCGACCGAATCGACCACCACGATGCTGACCGCACCGGAACGTACCAGCATGTCGGTGATTTCCAGTGCCTGCTCCCCGGTATCGGGTTGTGAAATCAGCAGGTCCTCCACGTTGACGCCAATCTTTTCCGCATACACCGGGTCCAGGGCATGCTCGGCATCAACGAAGGCAGCAATGCCGCCCTGTTTCTGGCATTCGGCAACCACCTGCAGGGTCAGGGTCGTTTTACCGGATGACTCCGGGCCATAGATTTCAGTGACCCTGCCCTTGGGCAGGCCACCGATGCCCAGTGCCGCATCAAGGGCCAGTGAGCCGGTCGAAATCACATCGATGTCACGCGCGGCAGACGAGTCACCAAGGCGCATGACCGTGCCCTTGCCGAATTGTCTCTCGATCTGACCCAGTGCCGCATCAAGTGCCTTTTTGCGATTTTCGTCCACTACTCACCTCTGATTTCAAATAAAAACCTGTTGATCAAGCTGCCCGGAATTGCCGTGCGAAAAGTCGGGTGATTTTCCACCCTTTCCTGCGCGCATCTATTGCATTGCACCTTATCATACCGGGATGCCTTCGCCTGTGAAACTTCGCGCTCGCCCCGGGGCACGGGCTGGTCATCAGTCGCGAACATTCTCCATCAGCAGTTCAAGTGCAAGGCGCGCACTTTGCTCCCGGATGGCATCGCGCTCGCCCTTGAAGATCCGGTGCACCGTGACCACGGGCCGATCACGCCTGGCTACGCAAAGGTAGACCGTGCCTACAGGTTTGCCCGCATGCCCGCCCTCAGGTCCTGCAATCCCGGTCACCGAGGCGCAGACATCCACACCACTGATACCCAGTGCACCTGTTGCCATCTGCTCGGCCACCTGCGCACTGACCGCACCATGGCTTTCCAGAACCTGCGATGGGACCTGAAGCATGTTGATCTTGGAGGGGTTGCTGTAGGTAACGACACCGCATTCGAACCAGTCCGAGCTGCCCGGCAGCGTGGTCATCCACTGGGCCAGCAGACCACCCGTGCAGGACTCTGCGGTGGCCAGGCGCAGTCCACGTTCGCTCATCCGTTTAGCGAACGCCTGCAGCAGGTCTCGGACCTCGGACGAGGGTGATTCACTCATCGGGACATTTTATGCTGTCTAATGGTTTATTCTTGGTTAGACTTTTATCATGATCGCACGCTCCCCCGTGAAACACACCCCCATGATGCAGCAGTACCTGCGCATCAAGTCCGAGTACCCGGACATGTTGCTGTTCTATCGGATGGGAGATTTCTTCGAGCTGTTTTTCGAGGACGCCCGGCATGCCGCGAAGCTGCTGGACCTGACCCTGACCTCGCGCAACAAGAATGCCGCCGATGAGATTCCGATGGCGGGTGTGCCCGTGCATGCCGTTGAAAACTACCTGATCAAACTGCTGCGCCGTGGCGAGTCGGTCGTGATCTGTGACCAGGTCGGCGAGACGGCCGACAGCAAGGGCCTGGTGGAGCGCAAGGTGACCCGCATCATCACGCCCGGTACGGTGACCGAAAGCCAGCTGCTGGAACACAACCGGGAAAACTACCTGCTGGCCGTGTGCCCGGGTGAGGATGCGGCCGGTCTGGCCTACCTTGATCTCAGTACCGGCACGTTCATGGTACAGACCTGCGCAAGCATGATGCAGCTTGCCGGTGAGATCGAGCGCATACAACCCGCCGAGGTCCTGTTGCCGGAAGATGCCGGTCTGGAACTTAAAAGCGGGATTGCGCACAAGCACCTGCCGGTATGGCACTTCGAGACCGAGAGTGCGGTCACGGCCCTGTGCAAGCAGTTCGGGGTGCATGACCTTGGCGGCTACGGATGCAAGGACCAGCCGCTCGCCATTGGCGCAGCAGGCGCCCTGCTCCAGTATGTCAAGGATACGCAAAAATCAGCCCTGCCCCACCTCGACGGACTGCGGCTGTACCAGGACGATGAGTACCTGCAGATCGACAACGTATCGAGGTTCAACCTGGAGATCGAGCAATCCACGCGGGGACAAAAATCGCACAGCCTGGTCGGTGTGCTGGACCGCAGCGTATCGACCATGGGTGCGCGCCTCCTGCGCACCTGGTTATGCCAGCCGACGCGCAACCGGGACGTATTGCGAAAGCGCCATGCGGCCATCGCACAGCTGATCGAATACAACGAATTCGAGTCCCTGCAGGGCAAGCTTGGCGAGATCAACGATATCGAGCGCATACGCAGCCGAATCGCATTGCGCACCGCACAGCCGCGGGACCTCGATGCCTTGCGAGGCACCCTGGCGGTGGCCCCCGGCATTCGAGGCGCCGTTGCACACTACAGCGAGCCCCTGCTGCAAGAGTGCTCGGACCTGCTCGATGGGCTGGAGGCGCTGACCTGCCTCCTGGGTCGCAGCCTGGCCGATGACCCGCCGGCGCTGATCCGGGAGGGCGGTGTCATCCGCCCGGGGTACGACGAGGAGCTGGACGCGTTGCGCAGCCTGCACACGGATGCCAGCCAGTTCCTGCTGGACCTGGAACAACGCGAGAAACTGGCCACCCGAATCGCATCGCTGAAAGTCGCCTACAACCGGGTGCATGGCTACTACATCGAAGTCTCGCGTATGCATGCCGACCAGGTGCCCGAGCATTACACGCGAAGGCAAACCCTGAAGAATACCGAGCGCTACATCACCAGCGAGCTGAAACAATTCGAGGATGAAGTGCTGAGTTCAAGGGAGCGTGCGCTGAAGCGCGAAAAATTCCTGTATGAGCAACTCCTCGATGCACTGATCGAGGAACTGGACACCGTGCGGGACTGTGCACGGGGGCTGTCGCAACTGGATGTGCTGGCGACCCTTGCACAACGGGCCCAGGTCCTGAACTACGTGCAACCGCAGTTTACCGATGAGCACTGCATCGACATCCGGCAGGGAAGGCACCCGGTCATCGAGCAGGTCCAGGAAGGCCCCTTCACGGCCAATGACGCCCGCCTGGACGACACGCGCAAGATGCTCATCATCACGGGCCCGAACATGGGCGGGAAATCCACCTACATGCGCCAGATCGCGCTGATCAGCTGGCTCGCCTATACGGGCAGCTACGTGCCAGCCGAGTCGGCCACTTTGGGTCCGCTTGAGGCGATCTACACGCGCATCGGCGCTTCTGATGATCTCAGTGCCGGCTACTCCACCTTCATGGTCGAGATGACGGAAGCGGCCAATATCCTCAACAACGCCACTGATTCCAGCCTGGTGCTGATGGACGAGATCGGGCGCGGCACGAGCACCTATGACGGACTTTCCCTGGCCTGGTCCTGTGCCGAGCACCTCAGTACGGTGAATCGCTCCTATAGCCTGTTTGCTACCCACTACTTCGAACTCACGCAACTGCCCGAGCATCATGAGAACATCTGCAATGTGCATATCGATGCGGTGGAGCATGGGGAGCAGATCATCTTCCTGCATGCCGTCAAGGAGGGTCCAGCCAACCAGAGTTACGGGCTGCAGGTGGCCCAGCTGGCCGGCATCCCGAAGTCGGTCATTGCCAGTGCCAGGCTCAAGCTCAGACAACTTGAGCACGCGACGGAGAAATCTGCCCCACCGGCAGCCACACCGCAACTTGGACTCAAACTCGAAGACCGTCTGAACCACCCGATGATCGAATACCTTCAAAGCGTGGACCCGGATGAACTGAGCCCCAGGGATGCCCTGGAGGTGCTCTACAAGCTCAAGCACCTGGAGCGCGAACGTTCATGAACGAACAGCCACACCGCGCCCGCTCAGCTTGCAGGGAATATTCTTGAGCCTATCCGGATTTGCTATCATGAGGCCTCGGCACTGTATTCAACCGTTTCCGATCCCATGACATTCGTAGTCACAGAATCCTGCATCAAGTGCAAGTACACGGACTGCGTGGAAGTGTGTCCGGTCGACTGCTTCCATGAGGGCCCCAATATGCTGGTCATTGATCCCGAAGACTGCATCGATTGCGCCATGTGCGAAACGGAGTGTCCAGTCAATGCCATCGTCAGTGAAGTCGACCTGCCGGAATCGCAGCTGGAATTCCTGGCCCTGAACGAGCGGCTGTCCCTGAAGTGGCCGGTACTGACCACCGCCATTGCGGCCCCGGAGGATGCCGGTCAGTGGGAGACGGTAGCGGACAAGCGCCAGTACCTGGAGGAGTAACCCCCACCCGGTACCGGGTATCGAACATCAGGCGGGTTTTTCTGCAACGATGCAGGCCCGTAACGGGGCCGGATACCCCTCGATGGTCAGCCCGGAGTGATTCGGGTCCAGCGCATGCACCAGGGAATGCCCTTCCATCCAGTCCGTCGGGCGCTGTTCCTGGACGGTCGTGCGGGATTGATCCAGCAACCGGACCTGTACGAAACCGGCTTCCACCAGCCAGGCCTCCAGCAGGGTATAGCTCGGGATCACCCAGACGTTCTTCATGCTGGCATAGCGATCCGCAGGAACCAGGGCCTCGGCCCCCTGGTCCTCGATGATCAGTGTCTCCAGCACCATCCGCCCGCCTGCCTGCAACACCCCGAACACGCGTGCAAGGTGATCGCGGGGCTCCCTGCAGTGGTACAACACGCCCATGGAAAACGCGAGGTCGAACCCTGACAGGTCCTCGGGCACTTCCTCGAGCCTCAGGGGCAGGACAAAGGTGCGTTGCGGTGCTGGCAGGTACTTGTGCAGTGCCAGGAACTGGAACACGTGGATCCACGTGGGTTCAAGGCCCAGTACCAGGCGTGCCCCCAGGCCCTGCATGCGCATTGCGTAATAGCCGTTTCCACAACCGATATCCAGTACATTGCAGTTTTGAAGAGACCCCAGGTGCGGGGCGATGCGCGCCCATTTCCAGTCACTTCGCCATTCCGCATCGATGTCGATTCCGAACACATCAAACGGCCCCTTGCGCCAGGGACACAAGGCCTGCAGGCCTTGCCTGAGCAAGGCGCCTTGCTCACCAGTGCCATCCGCCGCCCTGCCGATCACGGGTGCGGTGCGGTCAAGGTCGATGAACGACGGGGTGATGTCAGGCAACGACTCGATGCAGCGTTGCCAGTCATTGAAGTGGCGATGCCTGGGCTGTGCGTACCTGTTTTCTGCCTGCGCCAGCAGTTGCTTGTGGGCGCCGTTGAACCCGGCACGTTCAAGCGAGGCGGCAAGCCGCGATAATTTTTCCATCACTTGATCGCGAGGTAGGTGATGAAATTGAGGTATTGCATCAGCACATAGACCCGGGAGAAACCGGCACGGTACAAACGCGCCCTGTGCTGATCGTCGGTGTCACGGATC
>JAPOQE010000159.1 GCA_026710875.1 Gammaproteobacteria bacterium
ATCTGCCGCAGCAATCACTTCCTCGTCATTGACGGAACCGCCGGGCTGGATAATGGCGGTGATCCCATGCTCATGCGCTGCCTCGATGGCATCACTGAACGGGAAAAATGCATCGGATGCCATGACCGAACCTGCAGTGGCCAGGCCCTCATCGTGTGCCTTGAGTGCAGCGATTCTGGCCGAGTATATCCGGCTCATCTGCCCGGCTCCTACACCGATCGTCTGCTGATCACGCACATACACGATGGCATTGGATTTCACGAATTTGACGATCTTCCAGGCAAACTGCAGGTCCTTCATCTCATCTGCCGAGGGGGGGCGCTTGGTGACGATTTGCAATGCATCCTCCGCCACGGCTCCCAGGTCACGGTCCTGTACCAGCAGCCCCCCGACTACACGCTTGAAATCAAGTGCGCCCGCCGCCGGCTCCCAGGGCCCGCATTCCAGAACCCGGATATTTTTCTTGGCCGCCAGTACCTTGCGTGCAGCCTCGGGCACCCCCGGTGCAATCAGTACCTCGACAAACTGCTTGTCGATGATATGCGCGGCCGTGCCGGCATCCAGTGCCCGGTTGAAAGCGATCACGCCGCCGAATGCGGAAGTCGGGTCGGTCTGGAAAGCGCGCGTATAGGCCTGCTGGATATCCTCAGCCGTGGCCACCCCGCACGGATTGGCATGCTTGACGATTACACAGGCCGGGTTTTCGAACTGTTTCACGCATTCCAGCGCGGCATTGCTGTCCGCAATATTGTTGTATGACAGTTTTTTACCCTGGATCACCTCTGCACTTGCAATGCACGATTCAGCAATGACCGGCTCCGTATAGAAGGCGCCGCGCTGATGCGGGTTTTCCCCGTAGCGCAACACCTGTGCTCGCTGGAACTGCAGGTTCAACGTGCGTGGAAACCCGGTATCCCCATCGTCAAGATGACTCCCAAGGTACTCGGCAATCATCGCGTCATAGCGTGCAGTGTGCTCAAAGGCCTTCACCGCCAGGTCAAAGCGCAGCGCGGCATCCGGAACACCATCCGGCTCTTTCAGGCAGGCAATGATGGCTGCGTAATCGTCGGGGTCCACGACCACGGTTACATGTGCATGGTTTTTTGCCGCGGCACGAATCATTGCTGGCCCCCCGACATCGATATTCTCCACAGCCTGCTCCAGCCGGCAGCCCGGTTTGGCAATCGTCTCGGCAAACGGGTAGAGATTGGTGATCACCAGGTCGATGGGCGCGATGTCATGCTGGCCCATGACCGCATCATCCTGGCCACGGCGTGCAAGAATTCCGCCATGTATTTTCGGATGCAGTGTTTTGACACGCCCGCCCATGATCTCCGGGAAACCTGTGAAGCTGGACACTTCCGTGACAGCCAGTCCGTGCTGGCTGAGGAGTTTTGCCGTATTCCCCGTGGACAGGATCTCGACACCCAGCTCGTGCAGTGCACGTGCCAACTCGACGACACCGGACTTGTCGGAAACACTGATCAGTGCACGACAAAGAGACTGCCGGTCAGGACTAACCAAGGGGGCAATCCAAGCGGGCAGCGCGGCTAGCCGAGTCCGTACTGCTTGAGCTTTTTCCTGAGTGTGCCGCGATTGATTCCCAGGTATTTAGCCGCTTTTGTCTGGTTTCCCTTGCAATAGTGCATGACCTGTTCAAGGAGTGGACGTTCAACTTCCTCAATGAACATTTTATACAGGCCGTCGGGCTCGTGGCCGCTCAGCTGGTTCAGGTAAATTTGCAAGGAACTGGTGACCGTTTCACGTAAAGAATGCTTGCTGCGTTCACGGCCCAGGTCTGTCACCTCAGCGGTAGAAGGCGATGCGCTCATGCAGTTAACTCCATGTTTTTTTGCCGACAGAATTTAAAGGATCTTGTTAACAGTATCCGTTGAGCGGGACATGATCTGTCTGCACCAAGGTATTATTTTATATCGCGGTTTGATATCTCAATTGCCAATCGATATGTGTCGAGCAGTGCAAAGGCCCCCTTGCATCCGTACTGTGCTGTCCGCCATCGCGCGTGTTTCAACGCTTCTGATTTCTTGCAGGAATGCGTGGGCAGCGTCTTATTGTTCTGGAAGAAATTTACCGGCTCAAGTCTCGGTAATTCCCCGCGCTGCTTGTGCCCGTAATAATCGCACTTGGCCTTGCAAATGCCAAGACTTTTTTACAGCCTGGGCACCCAGCCGGCACGGAGTCAATGCGCTCGATCACCGTATAGGGTCCGGCTGTACTGGATCTCACTTCTTCAGCTTGTTTTCCAGGTAATGAATATTATGTTCGGCATTCATATAAACGGGATCCTGCATCAGGTCCAGCAACAATGGGACGTTGGTGGCAATCCCTTCGATGACGATTTCGTGCAGGGCCCCTTTCATGCGGGTCAGCGCACCTGATCGACTGTGTCCCTGGGCCAGGAGCTTGCCAATCATTGAGTCATAGTAGGGTGGAACGGTGTAGCCATTGTAGAGATGCGTGTCGACCCGTATGCCTGGTCCGCCAGGGCAGTGAAAGTGGGTGACCGTGCCCGGACTCGGGATAAACGAGTAGGGGTCTTCTGCATTGATGCGGCACTCGATGGCATGGCCACGAATCTTGATATCGTCCTGCACAAATGACAATGGCTCTCCCGAGGCAATCAACAACTGCTGCTTTACGATGTCGATGCCAGTGATCATTTCGGTCACCGGGTGCTCGACCTGAACGCGCGTGTTGATTTCAATGAAATAGAATTCCCCGTTCTCGTATAAAAACTCGAATGTGCCAGCGCTGCGATAGCCGATTTCACGACAGGCACGCTTGACCCGTTCGCCGATGTTGTGGCGCTGCTCGGCGCTGATACCAAATGCGGGCGCTTCTTCCACGACCTTCTGGTTGCG
>JAPOQE010000160.1 GCA_026710875.1 Gammaproteobacteria bacterium
GAGGTCGAAAGGATCGAGAAGCTGGACGATCCGGAGTAACCGTTCATCATTCGGGTCTGAACACAGCCCATGCAGGAAGTCTTTTATTTCGGTGCAGGCCCTGCGGCATTGCCCCAGCCGGTTCTGGAGAAAATCCGCCACGAGCTTCTGGATTACAGGGGTAGCGGGCTTTCTGTCCTCGAACTCCCGCACCGAAGCGATGCCTTTTTTGAAATCCGCGACCAGGCCGTGCGCCTGCTGCGCGAGCTGTTGCAAATTCCTGAGGAGTTCGCCGTGCTGTTCATGCACGGTGGCGCTACCAGCCAGTTCTCCATGCTGCCCCTGAACTTCCTTGGGCCGGGGCGATCTGCGGATTACCTGTGTACAGGTTTCTGGTCTTCGAGGGCCTGTGACGAGGCAGCACGCCTTGCGGAAGTGCGCAGGATCCAGGCCTTGTGCGAGGACGAGACCCTGAGCATCGCACCCGAACATGAATGGGACCTGGACCCGCAGGCTGCCTACCTGCATATTTGTGACAATGAGACCATCCAGGGTGTGGCGTTTCCCGAGGTTCCAAAGGGCCCCCGGGAGGTACTGGTCTGTGACATGACCTCATCTTTGCTCATGCATCCCGTGGAGATGCAGAAATTCGCGCTCATCTACGCAAGCACCCAGAAAAACCTGGGCATCGCGGGGCTGTGCGTGGTGATTATCCGAAAGGATCTGCTCGAGCAGTCGAATGAGTCCATCCCGCGCATGTACGATTACCGGCGCTATGCCAGGGAGGACTCCGTGGTGAACACCCCTCCTGTCTTTGCCATCTATGTTCTGCGCGAGGTGCTGGATTGGGTGCGAAGGGAGGGCGCTCTGCCCACCCTGCACCAGAGGAGCCTGGCACGATCCGCACAGCTGTACCAGGTCCTTGATGAAAGCCGGCTGTACGAGAACCGGGTGGCCCCCGAGTTTCGCTCAAGCATCAACATTCCGTTCGCGATCCGCGATGCCGGGGTGCTGAAAGAATTTTTACAACAGGCCGAGCACAACCGGTTACATGGATTGCAGGGCCATCGCAGTGCGGGCGGTATCCGGGTGAGCCTGTATAATGCGATGCCCGATGAAGGCGTTGCCCGCTTGGCGGAATTCATGTCCGATTTTGAAGCCCGGCACCTACGTACTTAAACGCTCAAAACCCCGCCGCTTGTTGTACCATATCGCGGGCAGGGCACCCCTGCCGGGGGCAGGTTGTTTCATGTACCGCAGGATCAGGGACGAGGTGTAAGATAATTCGATGTTAGCCATAAAACAGGTGCTGGAAGTGCTGGCAGAATCCTTGCCCCTGCCGGAGGTGACCTACGAGATGGGAGAACAGGCGCCGCTTCTGGGTGCCATCCCGGAACTGGACTCGATGGCCATCACGAGCATCATTTCCGCACTCGAGGAAAGATTCGAAATCGCATTCGATGACGAGGACCTGGATGCCGAGGCGTTCCAGACCGTGGGTACCCTGCGCGACCTGATCGCATCGAAAATGCAACACTGACCCTCGGACTTGCCGGTCCCGTCCCGGGCCCGCAGTCCGCACACCTGTGCATTACACCAGAACTTGCCGGGGCTTGGGGTGGCTCAGGAATTCCAGCGGGCTGGCACTGTAGCCGTAGGCCCCGGACTGGAACACCACGAGCAGGTCATCGATTTCAGCTTTTGGCAAATCCATGTCCTTGGCGAGCACATCCAACGGGGTGCACAGCGGCCCGACGACCGACACGGTCTCGGTGGGCTCTTCCAGCCGGTTGCCAATGGTAATCGGATAGTTTCTGCGAAGGGCCTGGCCAAAATTGCCGCTGGCGGCGAGGTGGTGATGCAGCCCACCATCGCATACCAGGTAGGTCGTACCCCGGGAAACCTTGCGGTCCGTAATCCGCGCAAGGTACAGGCCGGCCTCACCCACCAGGTAGCGGCCCAGCTCGATAATGATTTTGGCAGCTTCGAAGTCTTCCCGGTACTCATCCATCAGCCCCCCCAGATGTTCCATTACCAGGGTCACTTCAAGTGGAGCATCCCCCGGGAAATAGGGAATGCCGAAGCCGCCCCCGATGTTCAGTGTTTTTATCGGTGTACCCGCATGGTCTACAAGCTGTTTTGCCAGCGCGAAGGTTTTTTTCTGTGCCTCGATGAGGACGTCTGCCTGCAGGACCTGGGCACCGCTGAAAATGTGGAAGCCAACAAAATTCAAAGGCGATGAGGAAATCTTCTTGAGCAGGTCCGGTGCGGCCTCGGCATCCACACCGAAAGGCTGAGAACCCCCCGAGGTCTTGATGCCGGAAGCCTTGAGCTGGAAATCCGGATTGATGCGCAAGGCGACAGTGGCGGCATGACCGATTTCATCACAAAGCTTGATAATGCGGTTGAACTCAACCTCTGATTCGATGTTCAGGGTAATGCCCGCGATGATGGCCTCTCTCAGTTCCCACTCGGACTTGCCAGGACCTGCAAAGCTGATGTTTTCTGCCGGCATGCCGCTGCATATGGCAACCTTGAGTTCCTGGCCGGAGGAAACATCCAGCCCGTGTACCTGCGTGGCAATGTCACTGACGACCTCCTGCATCGGGTTGGCCTTGACCGCATAGTGCAAACACACGCGCGAGGGAAGCAAGGCCTTCAGGTGATTGATGCGATCACGAATCACCTGCTGGCTGTAGATGTACATGGGTGTGGGTCCATAACGCTCAACCAGGTCGCCAAGCGTTTGGCCAGCAACCACCAGGCTGGAGCCTTGCCTGTCAAAAAGCTGCTGCGGGCTGTAGTGCTGAAGTTCAGGACGAGTCATGTCATTACGTTTGAGTCAATGCGGATTGATACTGGGCGGCCAGTCTTTTGCGATCGAACTTGCCATTGGTATTGCAGGGAATCGCGTCCGTCCAGATGTACCGCTCAGGTACCATATACCGGGGCAAAAGGTCCTTTAAATACTGGTCCAGTTCCAATTCCACTACTTCAGGGTCCTCATCGGTGGTGCAGATCAGAAATACAGCCTGACCCCGTTGTGGATGCGCCACACCAAAGGCCACGGCTTCGCGGATGCCGCCATGCTGACTTGCGGGTCCTTCGATTTCAGCCGGGCTGACCCGGTATCCCGAGGTCTTGATCATCTCATCCTTGCGCCCGACATAGTAGAAGTACCCGTTGCAGTCCTGTCGGGCGAGGTCGCCTGACCAGGCCACGTTCTCGCTGACCTCAAGTGCATCATCTGAATCCTCCGCCAGCGGCCTGAACCGTAACCCGGTTTCACTGGAGTTGTTCCAGTACCCTTGTGCAACCAAAGGGCCGCCATGCACCAGCTCGCCGACCTCATCCGGCGCACAGGGTGAGCCGTCGGGGTGCACAACAGCTACCGTAGCATTCGGGATGGCCTTGCCGATCGAGGTTGGCCGCGAGCGGACTTCATGGGGCGGCAAATAGGTCGACCGGAAAGCCTCTGTGAAGCCATACATCAGGTAGATGTCGGTTTCCGGAAGCCTTCCGGCAAGTGCCTGGACGGTGGTTTCTGGCAGGACGTCACCGGAACTGGTGATGTAGCGAAGTGTTCTGCCGGCAGTCTTTGGCCATGGCAGCTGACAGAGCTGCTGCCAGAGTGACGGTACGCCCGCAAGCCCTGTAATCCGTTCACGTTCCAGGGCCATCAGGATGTCTTTGGGCAAAAGATAATCGAGCATCACCACGGTAGCACCGACACTGAGCGCAGTGCTCAACTGGCTGAACCCGTAGTCAAAGCTGAAGGGCAATACCGCGAGAATACGGTCCTCGTGTGTGTTATTCAGGTAGGTGATCACACTTTCAGCCCCGATAGACAAGTTCTTGTGTGTCAGCATGACCCCTTTGGGAAGGCCGGTGCTCCCGGACGTATAGAAGATGGCTGCAAGGTCCGACGCCTGGACCTCTGTGCATGCCGGGCCGGGATGTGCGCAAAATTCCTGCCAGCCTTTGACATGGATGGCCTGGTCCGTGTCCTGTGATCGAAAGGTGTCCCGGTCAACCAGCACGACTGTGTTCAGGCACGAGCTGTGAACAAGCGTCTTGCGCAGCGAGGCTAGCCGGCTGGATGTGGTTACCAGAAGCTCAATGCTGCAGTCATCAAGCACGTGGGCCACTTGTCCGGATTTGAAGGCCGGGTTCACCGGAACAAGACAGGCACCGGCATTAAATACTCCAAAAAAGGCGACGACCGCTTCAATGCAGGGTGGCAGGTACACGCCTACACGTGTTCCCGGCACAAGTCCCGCATGCATACATCCGCCCGCAAAATGCCTGCATGCCGCGTCCAGGCTGGCGTAGGAAATTCTTTTTGTACGGTACTCGAGCGCGATTTTGTCGGGCTGGATTTGTGCCTGTTCGCGCAACGACGAGTGAAGTAGCGTGGACATGGCGGTAGTCTATTCCCGGGAACTCGTTTAAAACAAGCCAGCAGCGAGTCTGCGGGCGGCAGGCACACAATTGCGAGGCCGCCTGTCCATATACGGTTGGCTGGATGCGTTGGACCGGTGAAATCCTTGTGCGGGACACCCCGGGAACGGCTGTGAAGAGCAGGCTGCTATCGGCCGGTAATTTCGGAAGTCTCGTCTGCGATTTCTGGGTTTGTTTGTTCGAATCTTGTTAATATCCTACCCACTTGCCGTTTGTATGCTCATGAACA
>JAPOQE010000161.1 GCA_026710875.1 Gammaproteobacteria bacterium
GCAGGTACAGGTAGGGAATGGAGTTGTTGCACACCAC
Source organism: Gammaproteobacteria bacterium (assembly GCA_026710875.1). Lineage (GTDB taxonomy): Bacteria > Pseudomonadota > Gammaproteobacteria > UBA4575 > UBA4575 > WTFY01. The sequence goes on from JAPOQE010000161.1 coordinate 38, forward strand.
CGCGAGTTCACCCCGCTCGTACTTGGTTGCGGCACGTAAGAACTGTTTCAGCTTCATAACCTGAATTTATCATGAAGAGAAATTCAATCAAGTCCTAAATGTTTATCTTGAAGGTAAATTAATCTGCTATACTGCCTCCATGACACGCAAACTTGAACGCCTGCGCATCGAGAATTTCGAACGCCTGATCCTGGAGGCCGGGACCCTGAAAGAGCTCGCCCGCCTCGCAGATACCAGCAGCTCCTACCTCAGCCAGGTCCGCCACCGGATCCGCACGCCGTCCGGCAAGCACAGGAAAGTGACCGACGAACTTGCAGGCGTACTCGAGCGTGCCATGGGAAAGCCCGAAGGCTGGATGGACGAATCCCATGGACCGGAATCGTCCGGGGCCGGGAACACTACCGAACCGACGGCCTATGGCACGACAGGCATGCACAACCTGCGCCCGCTGATCTCCTGGGTGCAGGCAGGCAACTGGAGCGAGAACCTGGCAAGCCCCGTACCGGAAGACGAGGTGGATCTGCTGCCCTGTCCAGTGCGGTGCAGCCTGCGGACCTTCGTCCTCAAGGTGCGCGGAATCAGCATGGAGCCCGGGTTTTCGGAGGGAGACCTGATCTACGTGGACCCCGAAGTGGAACCGGTTAATGGCAGGCATGTGGTGGTGCGCAAGGACGGCACGGACGAGGCTACGTTCAAGCAGTTCGTGAATGAGGATGGCAGGATGTTTTTGCGGGCACTCAATCCTGACTGGCCGGACCGCATCGTGGAGATAGACAAGGCGGTCACGGTTTGCGGGGTGGTGGTGTTCAAGGGAAAGGTTGTGTGAGCTGTTCGCAGTCTGGACAGCCCTGTCATCCACTACAGGGGGAACGGTCAGACACCGGTTCCTGACTCGGGCGGATAACAGTCTGGCCTTGCAGGCTGTGTGCACAACCTACAAGCATGTCCATTACACCTGCGGCCCGATGCCTGATCGCGCAGATACTGGTGCGTTGATTTCACAAGGCTTCCCTTCCCTTTGCTGATGCTTGCCATCTTTTTACCGTCAGGATAAACATTTTTCCTTTGCCCTGGAATTTTGCATCGTGATAACGTAGGCACAGAAGCCACATTATCACCCGGTGGACTGCCGGGCCGTAAATTTTGAGAGAACAGGAAAATGAATAACGGGCACCGAACCCTTGACCTGAACGAGGCTGCCGAATTCCTGCACATGTCACCTGCCGTCGTGCGCCAGAAAGCGCGCGCGGGAATCATTCTGGGTGCGAAACCCGGAAAATGCTGGGTTTTCCTTGAAGATGACCTTGCCGATTACCTGCGATCGCTTTACCCTGTACATGGGCAAACGCCGCAAAGTGACAGGACACAGGAGAACCAACCATGTCACTATACAAACGCGGTAAAACCTGGTGGGTGCGATTTAACACCCCCAGTGGCCAGCGAATACGCCTCTCTGCTAAAACTGCCAACAAGCGGTTAGCGCAGGAATACCACGACCGGCTCAAGGCCGATCATTGGCGAGCCTCCCAACTTGGGGAGAAACCCCGCCGGAAATGGGAAGAAGCGGTGGAACGCTGGCTGACTGAAAAGCGGGGTGAGAAAGTCACCCTGAAGGACGATATCATTCGTCTGCGTAGGGTACATCCCCACCTGTATGGACGGTATCTAGACGAAATCGACAGGGACGTTTTGGATGAACTGACAAAGTCGAGACTATCCGATGGTGTTTCGAATGCAACGACCAACCGGATGCTGGAGGTGGTGCGCGCTATCCTCAGGCGTGCTGAACGTGAATGGGGCTGGCTGGAACGCGCCCCTTATGTTCGTATGCTGACGCAGCCGAAACGCCGGGTGCGATGGCTAACCAGAGAAGAGGCGGAGCGCCTGCTGTCGGAGCTTCCTGATCATCTGGCGGCCATGGCAAGATTTACCCTTGCAA
>JAPOQE010000162.1 GCA_026710875.1 Gammaproteobacteria bacterium
ATCCATGGGTTCAGGTACACATTCGTCACTGACCCCGGGCTTCAGTTCGTGGTACCAGCAATCCCGGGACGGGTGCCAGTCAATCTCCCCGCCCGTTCGCCGGATGACGAGCACGGTGTTGACATCGGGGCAGTTCTCAAGGGCCTGGTCCGTGTTGGCCTTCAGGGGCACTTTTTTGCCGCCGCGTACGCCCTCATCGGCAGTAATCACGGTACGGCAATCGGAATCCAGTATCCGCTCAGCCAGTGAATCCGGTGAAAATCCCCCGAAGACGACCGAGTGGACCGCACCGATCCGTGCACAGGCCAGTACAGCAAATGCAGCCTCGGGAATCATGGGCATGTAGATGCACACACGGTCGCCCTTTTGCACACCGCGTGACTTCAGGATGTTGGCAAACAGGCAGACTTCCTCGTGCAGTTGTGCGTAGCTGATGGTTTTATCCTCACCGGGATCATCCCCCTCCCAGATGATGGCGGGATCGGACCCCCGCGTCGGCAGATGCCGGTCAACACAGTTATAGCAGGCATTGAGTGTCGCGCCTTCAAACCACCGGATATGGCCCCGGTGGTAATCCCAGTCGAGCACACGGTCCCATTTGCCGAACCAGCTGATGAACTTGTCTGCCTGCTCTTCCCAGAATCCAGCGGGGTCTTCCACCGACTGGCGGTACAGCCGGTCGTACTCAACGGCATCAATGTGGGCAGCATCGGCCACTGCATTCGGTACGGGATACTTTTTTTCTTCAGGCATGACGGCTGTGTTCCCTAGCCTCTCGAATTGTGCGAATGATTCTACTCTTTATTGTGCAATGAATCGAAAAGAGCGGCATACGCACAGCATCATGTGGCAGAGTGGCTTCCCAATGTGGACCTGTTGTGCGAATATCGCATGAAAATTCGGATCAAGCCTAGGGGGCAGGCATTGTCCCGGCCAGCAAGCCGCCGGTACGGGGGGCCCTCCAGAACTTGCCCACCAAACGCTGGAGTTCGTCTTATGCCTACGACTGACCGAAAAATATCCCTGATCACATTTGCATTCCTTGCTGCCATCTCGGGCAGCCTTCCGGCAACGACACTTGCTGAACAAGCGAACCCTGTTGTCGAACTCGGGGAGATCGTGGTCACCGGCTCACACATCCAGCGCAAGAACCTGGTCAGCGCAAGTCCAGTCACTTCGGTGGATGCAGACGAGTTGCTGTACCAGGGTACGGTCCGGGTGGAAGACATGGGGCGCACCCTGCCACAGGTCTATTCCACCCAGAACACCAGCCAGTCCAACGGTGCCACCGGAACTGCAACCCTGAACCTGCGCAACCTGGGTACCGAACGCACCCTGGTGCTGATCAACGGTCGCCGCATGCCGGTCGGTTCACCCCTGCAGGGAGGCTTCGGGGCCGATATCAACCAGATCCCGAGTGCCCTCGTACAAAACGTCGAGGTTCTGACCGGCGGCGCCTCGGTGACCTACGGTTCCGATGCGGTGGCCGGGGTCGTCAACTTCCTCATGAAAAAGGACTTCGAGGGGGTGCAGCTCGACTACCAGTTCAGCCAGTACTCGCATCACAATGACTCCAGCAGATGGCAAGGAATTGTCGGAGATGCCGGCTACCCTGCCGCCAATGGCACCGAGACGGACGGTGACACCTCCAATGCCTCGCTGCTCGTCGGCTCCAACTTTGACGGCGGACGGGGCAACGTGACGGCCTATGCGACCTGGCGTGACATCGAGGCGGTGTGGCAGCGTGACCGCGACTACAGTTCCTGTGCACTGAGTGACGATGCGGGCAGCTGCCTGGGTTCATCGACCATTCCCCAGGGGCGATTCACGAATTTCGGGCACCCCGCCTACTCCTCAAGCGTCGACTACATCGTGCAGGGCCATGAATTCGTTCCCCGCCAGGGTGAAACCTACAACTATGGCCCCCTGAACTACTACCAGCGCCCGGACGAGCAGTACACCCTGGGCACCTTCGCCCACTACGACATCACCGAGGCAACGCAGCTCTACACGGAACTGATGTACATGGACAACCGCACGGTGGCACAGATCGCCCCGTCGGGCGCATTTTTCGTGACAGAAACTCTCAATTGCGGTAATCCGCTGATGTCCGAGCAACAGTTTCAGACCCTCTGCGGCTCGATCGGCAGGACCCGGGCTGATGTGCTCGATCCGTTCTGGATCGGCCGTCGTAACGTGGAAGGCGGCAATCGCCAGCACGACCTTCACCACACCTCGTTTCGCGGGGTACTCGGTGCGCAGGGTGAACTCAGCGCCAACTGGAGCTACGATGCCTCCCTGCTGTATGCCGAGGTGCGTGTGGACAACACCTATCAGAATGACCTGGGCACGACCAAGATCAATCGGGCTTTGGACGCAGTGCTCGACCCGGCCACTGGCGAGATCGTCTGCCGCTCCGTGCTGGACGGTACGGACCCGGACTGCGTGCCCTGGAATATCTTCGAGGAGGGTGGAGTCACCCGCGAAGCACTCGACTACATTGTCCTGCCATTGACTGCCCGCGGCGGTACGGATCAGTTGATTGCCAGCGGCTTCCTGTTCGGTGACCTGGGTGAGTACGGCATGCAGCTGCCGGCGGCAGACACCAGCATCGCCATCGCACTCGGCGCAGAGTTCCGTGATGAGAACCTCGAATTCAAGCCCGATGAAGCCTATCGCTCGGGAGAAGGCGCTGGTCAGGGCGGAGCGACCCGTCCGGTCTCGGGAGGCATCAGCGTCGTTGATCTGTTCCTGGAAGCCAATGTCCCGCTAATCGAGGGGCGACCGTTTGCCGAGGAGCTGACTCTCGATATAGGGCTGCGTTACTCCGACTATGACTACGGTGTAACCACTGAGACCTACGGGCTTCGCAGCGGCTGGGCCATCAATCAGGACTTCAAGCTGCGCGGCAGTTTCCAGCGGGCCATTCGCGCTCCAAATGTGCGTGAGCTGTTTTTACCCGAGGGCTTCAATCTGTTTGACATGAGAAGCGACCCCTGTTCCGGTGAAGTCCAAGGTGGACTCAACGGCACCACAGAGGCAGGCCGCACTTTCGAGGAATGCGCACGCAGTGGCGTGACCGAGCAACAATGGGGCCGCATCCCCGACTCGCCGGCCAACCAGTACAACTTCCTGCAAGGCGGCAACACCGACCTGAAGCCGGAATCCTCCGACACCTGGACGATCGGCGTGGTG
>JAPOQE010000163.1 GCA_026710875.1 Gammaproteobacteria bacterium
ATGATCTTCTGGCGGGTCTCAACGCACGGATAACCAGCTGGAAACACATTGATATAGAAAATAACGTTGTCGCACTCGGCCTGGATACCGGACAGATTCTGGTCTTTCGTCACAGCTATACCCTGAAATACGATGACGATCACAGGACCATCATTCCCCGGATCATCTTTCCCTATGGCGATCAGCCTATCGATCTCGGGATTGGCCGCCAGGCAGTTACTCACTTTGCCGTTGGCGACAATGAGGACGGGCTGACCATCTTTGCGTATACAAAAGACGGGCCAAGCCTCATCGACTATGCAAAACTGTCTTCGTTCCTGGATGAAGATGAGGTAGAGCTGGAGTTAACCAGTCGAATATCCCTTCCGTATTTCGATCAGCTGATCGGGGCATTGTTATCACCGGAAAGGCAATGGTTGTATTTGCTGAACGATAAGGGTGTGATCTCATTTTACGATATCCGTTCTGCAGATAAACCGGTACATGTCGAAGATGTTCAGCCTCTGGATCCCGCCAGTCGGCCGACCGCGTTTGAATTTCTGATCGGCAGCATATCGGTCCTGCTCGGTGACGATCAGGGAAATATTCACCAGTTGTTCCTGGTGCGTGACGAAGGCGGTAATCAGCATCTGACTGAAATCAGGAAGTTCAGTAGCGGTTCTGAAAGTATCACTGGCATCTACACCGAAAGATTGCGCAAGGGATTCCTGGTGACGGATGATGCTGGTCAGGTGTCGGTCTTTCATACCACTGCATTCCGTCATTTGCTGACAGAAAAAATTGCTGGCCACCCCCTTTTGAATCTGAGTATTGCCCCACGAAGTGACAAGCTGGTGGTTGAGGACATCACGGGTCGACTGCATATATGGAAACTGGATAGTGAACACCCGGAAGCCTCGTTCAGTTCCATCTGGGGCAAGGTCTGGTATGAGAGTTATCCAGAACCGGATTACGTCTGGCAGTCTTCCTCGGCATCGAGTGATTTTGAACCGAAGTTCAGTCTGACACCGCTGACCTTTGGAACCTTCAAGGCTGCATTCTATGCCATGTTGCTGGCGATGCCGCTAGCCATTTTCGGAGCCATATTCACGGCCTATTTCATGGCGCCGAAAATGCGAGGTGTGGTCAAGCCTACCATTGAAATCATGGAGGCCCTGCCAACGGTAATCTTGGGATTCCTGGCGGGTTTGTGGCTGGCGCCCTTCGTGGAGTCCCATCTCCCGGGAATCTTTGTTTCCCTGCTGGCCATACCGGCAGGGATGTTTATCGCCAGTTTCGCGTGGTGGAGCCTTCCCGATCGCATAAAACTGCTGGTACCTGAAGGCTGGCAGGCAGCATTGCTGGTGCCGATCGTGATCCTTTCTGCATGGATGGCTTTGGGACTCAGCCCCTGGATGGAGAACACATTTTTTGATGGCAGTATACGGATCTGGATTACGGATACCCTGGGCATCGGTTATGACCAGAGAAACTCGATCATCATTGGAATTGCCATGGGATTTGCGGTGATCCCAACAATTTTCTCTATTGCAGAAGACGCCGTGTTCAGCGTACCCAAGCACCTGACCTCAGGGTCCCTGGCACTTGGCGCAACCCCCTGGCAGTCCCTGGTGCGCGTTGTGTTGCCTTCTGCCAGCCCGGGAATCTTTTCTGCAACCATGATCGGACTGGGTCGTGCCGTCGGTGAAACCATGATTGTTCTGATGGCCACCGGCAATACCCCGGTGATGGATTTCAGCATCTTTGAGGGGATGCGCACACTCTCTGCGAATGTTGCGGTCGAGTTGCCGGAGTCCGAAGTGGACAGCACACATTTCAGAATCCTGTTCATGGCAGCACTGGTGCTGTTTATATTTACCTTCTTCTTCAACACCATCGCTGAAATTGTCCGCCAGCGGTTGCGAGAAAAATACAGCTCCCTATAGACACCTGGTAAGCCGATAGCCCATGTCAAAGCAAACGAACAAAAATTCTTTCGAGTCATTCATATCGTCCGGCCAGCCCTGGGTATGGATGAACGCAGGAGCTGTGGCGATCAGCATGATCATGGTGGCAGGCTTGCTGCTTCTTATTGCTGCCCGCGGCCTGGGTCATTTCTGGCCCAAGACGGTCTATGAGATTGAATACGACAACGGCACCAATATTGTTCAAATTGTTGGTGAGCGGGTGGAAACCGAAGAAGTTCCAAAGAAACGGATTGTGGAATCCGGAATCCGGGTCGACAGCGACCAGGACCTCATTGAGCGTAGCCTGATCAAGGTCGGCATACGCGAAGTGCTGGGTGTGGACTTCATGCTCACCGTGGCCCCGAACGAAAAAAGTGTTCGGATTCCTGAAGATGTCATCGTGCTGGAACGTACGCAATGGGGAAATTTTTACGGATACCTGACCGGTGTGAAACAAGCCGGTGAACCTGTCAATGCTGCCACTGCAGCCCTGTGGGATGAGCTTGAGCCCCGCTTGCACCGTGTGACGGAATTGCGCAAGCGTATAGAACATGTAGAGAAACAAGAGATCGGTTCCATCAACTTCCAGCTGGAAAAGCTTCGCCTCAAGCACAGGGGACTGGAATTGGAAGGCGTGACAGCACAAAAATCCTATGACCAGATACAGGTTAGGCAGGATGCCTATACGCGCGACTACGATGTACTGAAAGCAGAACTTGACACCCTGTACCGGGACATTGCGCGGGACAGCCTCACGGCGCGCGTGATGACCGGGGACGAGGTGGAAATCAAGCTTGCCAACGTGGTCAAGGCCTATCAGCCGAACGCCATGAGCCTGGGCGAGAAAATAATGTTCTACATCAAGACATTTTGGGGTTTCATCATGGATGATCCACGCGAAGCCAACACCGAGGGCGGAATCTTTCCGGCCATCTTCGGCACGGTGATCATGGTGCTTCTGATGTCAATTATTGTGACGCCTTTTGGTGTGATTGCCGCAATATACTTGCGTGAGTATGCGCGCCAGGGACTGGTGACGAGACTGGTCAGGATTTCCGTGAACAACCTGGCCGGTGTGCCTTCCATTGTGTACGGGGTATTTGGGCTTGGATTTTTTGTATATGTGGTGGGTGGCTCGATTGACGAGCTCTTTTATCAAGAAGCACTGCCGTCACCGACGTTCGGATCGGGCGGTGTGCTCTGGGCCTCGTTGACGCTGGCCCTGCTGACGGTACCGGTTGTGATTGTGGCCACCGAGGAAGGACTGGCGCGTATTCCACGGACCGTACGCGAAGGTTCACTGGCCTTGGGTGCGACCAAGGCGGAGACCCTGTGGCGGACGGTATTGCCCATGGCAAGTCCTGCAATGATGACCGGATTGATCTTGGCCGTTGCGCGTGCAGCAGGTGAGGTTGCGCCCTTGATGCTGGTGGGTGCGGTGAAACTGGCACCCTCCCTTCCGGTGGACATGAATGCGCCTTTTATACACCTGGAACGCAAGTTCATGCATCTGGGATTCCACATTTATGACGTAGGTTTTCAAAGCCCCAATGTTGAGGCCGCCCGCCCGCTCGTATATGCGACGGCATTGATCCTGGTGGTAGTGATCGTGGTTTTGAATCTTTCTGCAATCTACATACGCAATCATCTGCGCGAGAAATTCAGGAGTTTGGAGCAGCACTAGCTCCCTTGATTGCAGCGCATCATTAAATATGTAAGTCTTCTGGGGTTAAGGTAAAAATGACAATGGCAGCACCACAAATATCACAAGACGTGCTTCTCAACCGGGCAAGCCTGGAGTTGGAAAAGGAGCAGACCTGCTTCGAATGCAAGAGGTTTGGCCTGTACTACGGCAACAGTCAGGCCCTGCGTGAAATCGACATGGTCGTACCTGAGAAAAGGGTGACCGCATTCATCGGGCCCAGCGGCTGCGGCAAGTCAACACTGCTGCGCTGCATGAATCGGATGAATGACCTGATTGACATTGTACGGCTGGAAGGAGAGATGCTGTTGCACGGAAAGGACATCAACAGCAAGTCAGTGAACGTGGCAGAGCTTCGCCGCAAGGTGGGCATGGTGTTTCAAAAGCCCAACCCGTTTCCAAAAACCGTGTACGAAAATGTGGCGTATGGATTGCGGCTGCAAGGTGTGAACAAGAAACGGATTCTTGATGAGCGCGTTGAATGGGCATTGCATGGCGCGGCGCTTTGGGATGAAGTCAAGGATCGGCTGCAGGATAACGCCATGGGGTTATCCGGAGGGCAGCAGCAGCGTCTGGTCATTGCGCGTGCGATTGCCATTCAACCTGAGGTAATTTTGCTGGATGAGCCGGCGTCTGCCTTGGATCCCATTTCGACGCTGAAGATTGAAGAGCTGATCATTCAGTTGAAGAAGGACTATACCGTAGTCATCGTAACCCACAATATGCAGCAGGCTGCACGCGTATCGGATTACACGGCATTTTTGTATTTGGGAGAACTGATTGAATTCGGTGCAACCGACCAACTGTTCACCAATCCAGCCCAGAAGCAGACAGAAGACTACATCACCGGCCGTTACGGCTGATGCTTTTCCAAGCTCAAACGAGGTAGCGAGGTAGCACATGGTATATCAGGACATCGGACAACATATCTCTCATCAGTACGATGAGGACTTGGAGTCTTTGCGCAGCAAAGTGCTGAACATGGGGGGAATGGTAGAAAAGCAGGTTCAGAATGCGTTGCTGGCCCTGACCCGTGCGGACAGCAGCCTGGCAGAGGATGTGGCTACCAGTGACTACCGTATCAATGCGATGGAAGTTGCGATTGATGAAGAGTGCACACAGGTAATTGCAAGACGCCAGCCGGCAGCCAGCGACCTGCGCCTGGTGGTTACCGTGATTAAATGCATTACTGATCTGGAAAGAATCGGGGATGAGGCAGAGAAAATCGGGCGCCATGCCGTGGAGCTTGCCGCCATCGAGCGAACCCCAACCTACTTTTTGGAAATCAAGCACCTTGGGGATCAGGTTTGCAAGATGTTGCATGATAGCCTGGATGCGCTGGCACGCATGGACGTCGACAATGCATTTGTCATTGCACAGGGTGATCGGGCGATCAATGATGAATATGATGCGCTGACGCGGCAGTTAATCACCTACATGATGGAGGACCCCCGTACCATCAAGCGTTCACTCAGGGTCATGTGGTGCGCGCGTTCTCTGGAAAGAATCGGGGATCATGCAAAAAACATATGCGAGTATGTCATCTATACCGTAGCCGGCAAGGATATCCGTCATACCAGTTTTGATCAGGTCAAGGCCGAACTTGGCAATTCAGACAATAAATAACACCCTCTGGGCATAGGTCCCAAAAATGAGGTCCGCAGGGCTTCACCCTTGTCATTTGCGCCCGATCGTGGCCCTGCGCGCGTGCGTCCCGAGGGCAGGATGACCCCGTCAGCAACAAAAAACTGTTGCAATCGCATTTTATTGTATTCAGGATTGGACAGCATTGCGGGCGCAGACACGCTGCTCGCCGGGAAAACAATCTTGTTTATTTAGTAAGGAGTACGATCGAGATGCGAAAATTTATTCTGGTTTTGTTTTTTTCCGCGCTACTGGCTGCTTGCAGCAGTGAAGAAGCCGATCATTCTGCCGACACTGCCAATGAAGCCGCAGAAGCGCCTGCAGCTGAGGGTCATGCCAGCGAAGGGGAACATTCAGAAATGGATGAAGCTGCAGCAGCTGAGCACACGGAGGAAGGCTCTTAAGCCGACGAAGCCTGAAGATATCTGCTGGCGGTATCTGGCCGGGTATATCCTCGGAAAGTGCCCGCTGGCAGGCATCCTGGTCTGAGTCATGCCTGGCATGGCTACAGGCATCTTAATTCTATCGGTTACCGGACGGGGTGCCGGCCATCGCGACCGGGGGACGGGTCCTTGCCGGTAATCTGGCCAAGCGCGCTCACTGTGTGCCTGTCGGCTTTGATGGATAGGCCGACGAGCTGATACCCCTCTATACAAGTACCTTGCAGGCGATGGAAAACAGCCAACTTTTTATTGTCTCCGGGCCCTCCGGGTCTGGCAAGACGAGTTTGGTCAAGGCACTCGTGGAGAATGCTCCGGATGTGGTGGCATCGGTGTCCCACACGACCCGGCCCATGCGTCCCGGTGAAGTCAATGGCCAGGACTACATATTCATAAATATTTCAGTGTTCAAGGCCATGATCGACCGGGGTGAGTTTCTGGAATATGCCGAAGTCTTCGGCAATTTCTACGGCACCTCGCAATCATCTGTACAGGGTCTACTTGAGAAGGGCTGCAGGGTGATTCTGGAGATTGACTGGCAGGGCGCACGACGGACCCGCCAGCGGATTCGCGGTACCACATCAATTTTCATACTTCCTCCTTCCAGATCCGCCTTGGAGCACCGCCTTCGCAGCCGCGGTCAGGACAGCGATGAGACGGTTTCAAGAAGGATGCGCAAGGCGGAAAGTGAAATCAGTCACTATGACGAGTTTGATCACGTGGTTCTGAATGATGAGTTTGACCATGCACTGCATGATCTTGACTGCCTGATCTCCTGTCCGGAACGTTTTCAGCCGCTGGATACCGAGGTATTGCAGTCCCTGACCCGGGAGCTTCTCGGATAGTGCTGGATGCCGGAGGATGAATTCGTTAGTATTGACCGTTCCCTGATATGTTTTTGTAGGAGTATGGAATGGCTCGGGTGACTGTTGAGGATTGTTTGGAGCACGTAGAGAACCGCTTTGAGTTGGTCTTGCTGGCGAGTAAGCGCACGCGCCAACTGGTAATGGGAGTCGAGGCACTTGTCGAGTGGGAAAATGACAAACCAACCGTGGTTGCGCTGCGTGAGATTGCAAAGAACCTGGTCAACGAGGAGATGATGGAGGCTGCGATGGCAGCTCCTGCAGAGGGGGAAGGCGCTGAATTTGGTGAAGACGAACTGGCAGCCCTGTACACAGAGATCAGCCGAGAGCTCAACGAGACCCGCCCAGAAAATGATAACCCGGAAAAGCCGAATGCCCTGCAGGAGTCAGAGGACCAGCTGCTGAGCAAACGCCTGCAACGCCTGATTGAAGAAGACGAGGCTGCGGCAAGCAAAGAGCCGCAGATACAGGCTTCGCCCCCTGAACCTTCGCCGCAGGCGGATTCGTCCGATGAAGGGGAACAGGAGTCCTAGGCGGCTTTCTGATCCGCTTGTTTTGCGGCAATGGCTAGTGTTGTAAAACCCGCTAGCAGGCATCTAGTCGCAGATCATCCTACACGTTTTTTGATCAGCGACCTTTGTGCGTTGCTGGAAACCTATCTCGATGCACCGCAAGTCAAGACGGTGTACTACGCCTACTTGTTAAGTGCGACAGCACATGAAGGCCAGACACGCCTCACCGGCGAACCCTATATCTATCACCCACTTGCCGTAGCCCGGGTCTTGGCAGGTATGCACATGGATGCGCAGACCATTGCTGCCGCCGTATTGCATGATGTGATCGAAGATACGGAAACGGCCAAGGAGCAGATCATTCAGGAGTTCGGCAAGGATGTGGCTGAACTGGTAGACGGGGTCAGCAAACTTACCAATTTGGAGTTCGGGTCCAAGCAGGAAGCGCAGGCCGAGAACTTCCGCAAAATGATGCTCGCTTTCGCAAAGGACGTGCGTGTCATCATCATCAAGTTGGCAGACCGGCTACATAATATGCGTACCCTGAGCGGGGTGGCCTTCGAAAAACGCAAGCGGATTGCACGCGAAACCCTGGACATCTATGCCCCCATTGCAATGCGACTTGGAATGCACGAGTTGTGCATGGAGCTCGAAGAGCTTTCATTCAAAACATTATGGCCAAGGCGCTACGAAGTGTTACAGGACTCAGTGAATCGCACGAACGTAAATCGCAACAAGCTGCTCCAGGAAGTGGAGAAAAATATCTGCGAGAGACTGGATGATGCCGGTATTGTCAGCCGGATCCACGGGCGCGAGAAAAATATTTACAGCATCTACAGAAAAATGAAGGAAAAAAATCTTCAGTTTTCCGAGGTCTTTGATGTTTTCGGGTTCCGTATCGTCGTCGGCGATGTGGATACGTGCTACCGGGTACTCGGTGTGATCCATAACCTGTATAAGCCGGTCCCCGGCAAGTTCAAGGATTATGTTGCCATACCCAAAAAAAATGCCTACCAGTCATTGCATACCATTTTGTTCGGCCCGAAAGGGATTCCGGTTGAAGTGCAGATTCGCTCCGAAGAAATGGATCAGGTTGCCCTGTCCGGAATTGCCGCCCACTGGATGTACAAGGGGGGTGAGGGCGATCATGGAGGGGCACATACGCGGACACAGGAATGGCTCAAGACGGTCTCGGAGATCCAGCACAGCTCGGGCAGTTCGCTTGAATTCCTGGAAAGCGTAAAGGTCGATCTGTTCTATGATGAGATTTATGTGTTCACCCCGATGGGCGATATCATGGAGTTGCCCCGTGATGCGACGGCTGTGGATTTTGCCTATGCGGTGCACTCGGACGTCGGCAATCATTGTGTCGGAGCACGGATCAACCGTCGGCTCGAGCCGTTCAGCACGATTCTGGAAAATGGACAAACCATTGAAATCATTACTGCGCCTGAAGGCCATCCAAGCCCGGACTGGCTGAACTTCATCGTTACCGCGAAGGCGCGTACAAATATTCGAAGTTATCTGAAAAACCTGCAGGCCGAAGAAGCGGGCATCTTGGGTCAACGGCTTCTCAACCAGGCATTGCTTGCCTACGACAAGACTTGGGACGATGTCAGCAAGCGCGATTTGGCACGCTTGCTCAATGAACTGCAGTTGGAATCCGAGCAACAACTGTTTGTAGAAGTCGGGCTAGGGGATCGGATGGCTCCTTTCGTAGTCAAGCACCTGGTTTCCTTGCGCGGATTGTGGATGAAATTGCGGTCCCGTAGTGAAAGAAAAAATCCCTTGGCAATCCGTGGTACAGAGGGCATGGTGGTCAGTTACGGAAAATGCTGTCACCCCATACCCGGGGATTCCGTGATCGGCCTGATGACAGCCGGCAAGGGACTGGTAGTGCATTATGCCAAGTGCCGCAATATCGTACGACGCAGGAAACAAAACCGTGACCAATGGATCAACGTCTATTGGGACCGTAATCCAGGCAGTGAGTTTTCCGCGGAAATCAGTATCAAGACGGCAAATGAGCGCGGTGTGCTGGCGGTGGTAGCAGCCAAGATTTCAGAAGAGAGTTCCAATATCGAGAACATCATTCTGGATGAAAAATTTGGCGCAACCACCACGATCACAATTTTGCTCACCGTCAGGGACCGTGATCACCTGGCGAGTATCATACGGGCGGTGCGCAAAACTCCAAAAGTCTACAAGGTCAAACGCATTTAAATAAGGGGATCTACACATGGGACGCGAGATCATTGAAACTACACGTGCACCGCAGGCCATCGGCACCTATTCACAAGCGGTCAAGGTGGACAGCACTGTCTATATGTCAGGTCAGATTCCGCTCGACCCGGATTCCATGCAGTTGGTCGGCGACGACATGAGAACACAGATTACCCAGGTATTTGAAAATCTTCGTTCGGTGGCAGAAGCTGCCGGTGGCACACTCGATCATGTGGTGAAGCTGAATATTTTTCTAACGGATCTTGTTCATTTTCCTTTGGTCAATGAAATCATGTCCAAATACTTTTCAAAACCTTACCCAGCACGTGCAGCGATCGGTGTGGCTGCGCTGCCCAAGGAGGCGGGCGTGGAAATGGATGCCGTAATGCAGCTTGACTGAAACAGCCATCCTGTACCCTCTTCTGTCTGGACGGACCGGACCCCTCACAAATGAACCGGGATGAAGCCGCCATAGACCGCGACATTTTCCCTCCGGTCACTTCGCTCAAGGGTGTAGGCCCTAAAATCGAAGGGCATCTGCAGCGTTTGCGGATTCATACAGTTCAGGACCTGCTTTTTCATTTGCCTATCCGTTATCAGGACCGCACGCGAGTGCGTCCAATTGGAGCCTTGCAGCCCGGTGATGAATGTGTGCTGCTGGGGACGGTGGACCACAGTGAAATGGTGTATCGGAAACGGCGCATGTTACTGGTCAGTATCAGTGATGGCACCGGCAGGATCCTGTTGCGGTTTTTTCATTTCAACAAGACACAACAGGAAAACCTGGCACCCGGCGTCAATATCCGTTGTTTCGGTGAAGTCCGGCGCGGGGTCTCGACCCTGGAAATGGTGCATCCCGAATACGAGATCCAGCGCACGAGCGGCGCGGTCAAGGTTGAAGATCACCTGACTCCCATTTATCCGACCACGGAAGGACTGCACCAGCTTGTCTTGCGCCGCATGACCTCGCAGGCGTTACGCTGGTTCGAGAGGGAGGAGGCCCCGGACATTGACTTGTTGCCGGATGTTCCCGAAATCGATGGCTGCAAACCCTCCGTCCTCGAGGCATTGAGGTTTGTCCATCGTCCTCCGCCGGAAGCGGACACGCAGGCACTGGCAGCGGGGACACATGTGATGCAGCGCCGTCTGGCCTTCGAGGAATTGCTGGCTCAGCGGTTGAGCCTTTTCCGGCTGCGGTTGCGAATGCAAAAGCAGCCGGCGGTGCCCATTTCGCCAGCCGGGCGCCTGTATGCGCGGTTGATCGAAGCACTGGAGTTCACGCCGACTTCGGCCCAACAACGGGTGATCGAAACGGTGTTTGCAGATCTGAGGAAAAGTTACCCGATGCTGCGTCTGGTGCAGGGTGATGTGGGAAGCGGCAAGACCCTCGTTGCCATTGCGGCTTGCCTGCACGTCATTGAAGCGGGTTATCAGGCCGTTGTGATGGCACCCACTGAAATACTTGCGGAGCAGCACCTGCAGAATTTTTCGAACTGGCTGGCGCCCCTGGGTGTGCAACTGGCCTGGCTATCAGGGCGCATGACCGCGGCCAGGAACAGCGAGATGAAAGAGCGCATCTCCAGCGGCACGGCGCAGGCGATTATTGGTACCCACGCACTGTTCCAGGAGGGAGTGACCTTTAAGAACCTGGCCCTGGTGGTTGTCGATGAACAGCATCGTTTTGGTGTGCATCAGCGCATGGCCTTGCGCGAAAAAGGTGTACACGGCGCAGGCAGCCCCCACCAGTTGATCATGACAGCGACACCGATCCCGCGGACACTGGCAATGACCGCCTATGCCGACCTCGATTATTCCGTCATCGACGAGATGCCGCCGGGACGCAAGCCGGTCAGTACGATTGCAGTGTCGCAGGAGCGGCGAGATGAAGTCATCGAGCGCGTCGCCCATGCATGTCAACGCGGCCAGCAGGCGTACTGGGTGTGCACACTGGTTGAAGAATCAGAGGCGATGCAGTGCCAGGCAGCGGAGAACGTTTACCAGGAGCTTGACCGGTTGCTGCAGGGGGTTCGTGTCGGCCTGGTGCATGGACGCATGAAAAGCCGGGAAAAAAATGCAGTAATGCAGGACTTTGCATCCTCCAGGATCGACCTGCTTGTGGCCACTACCGTGATCGAAGTGGGTGTTGATGTCGCGAATGCCAGTCTGATGATCATTGAAAATGCTGAACGCCTGGGCCTTGCACAACTGCACCAGCTTCGTGGCAGGGTGGGGAGGGGTGCCCAGGAAAGCAGCTGCGTGATGCTGTACAGCCCCCCGCTCACCGATAATGCCAATCTGCGCATCGACACCATGCGCGCCACGAACAACGGATTCAAGATTGCCCAGGTCGATCTCGAAATCCGGGGCCCGGGAGAGGTACTGGGTACCCGTCAGACCGGGATGCTGCAGTTGCGCATTGCCGATATCCTGCGCGACCAGGACCTGATCCCCCAGGTACAGGAAAGTGCAAAAAAACTGTTCGCCGAGCACCCTCACCTGGTCGATGCCCTGGTGCACCGGTGGCTTGGGAAATCGATTGAATTCGGTCAGGTGTAGCTGAGCGCCAGAGGGGTATCGCTCAAATTCCGAAGGTGCCTATCAGCATCGTCGTCAGGTAGATGCCGAACAGGCCGAGCAAGGCTAGCAAGGACAGGCTGTGCAGCCGGCCAGCCTGGCCGGAGAACACGGCACCGGCACTGAAAATCAGGCCAAGGCCGGCAATCGTGAAGGAAATCCAGAATACCGTGTTGACACAGGCGGTTTGACAGGAGCGTCCATCAAATGGGCCAGACAATAACTGCACCACCAGAAAAACAGCCAGCAGCCAACTCGTGACTGCGCTGAAAAAGGAAATCCACGAACTTTCTGTCATGTCTGCCTCAAGCACTGGCCGGTTTCCATCCCGGTCCTGTATCACTCCTCCCTTCAGGAGATTATGCCATAGTGCAGGTTCATTTTTTATGACCGCGCAATCTTCGGTTCGTGACGCGTCCTAAAGCAGCAAGTGTATGATCTGGTCCTGGACGGTGCAGGCAAGGGCGCGCAGGTGCTGGTTTTTACAGGGGCCGTAGATGCAAAGGCCATCCTTGATCTGAAAAAGGGCGCCATGATTGGCACACATGATATAATTTGCATCTTCATCAAGAAAGCGGTCGGGTACCCAGTCCAAAGCCCCGCGCGTATGGGGGCATGAATTTTCATAGGCATACACCTGCCGGTCTTTTTTGACGACCAATACTCGGGTCAGCACATTTTGATGCTCCACAATCAGGCCTTTGCTGCCAGGGTCAGGAATATCGTCGTAATGACATAATTGTGTTCCTAGCAAGCTCATGGGAGTTAAAATGTTACCCGCATCCATCGATTATTAAAAACCAGCTGAGAAATCATGCAAAAACCAAATTGTTTCCCGACTTCAGAACAGGCTGAACAGGCATTTTACCGATCATTCAAGGAAGCGGACATCGAATTGATGATGTCGGTATGGGATCGGGGTAATGACGTTGTATGTATTCATCCGGGAGGACCGCGCTTGCAGGGCGTGTCGATTGTCCGCAAGAGCTGGGAACAACTGTTCTCCTATGAGCAGGGGCTTGAGCTCAGGGTGAACAAGATAAGCGCGGTACTGGAGAAAGAGGTGGCCATACACCATGTGGTGGAGGACATCTATGTCGAAGGTGAGCTGCAGTCAGAGATCTATGCCACCAATATCTACAGGAAGGTGAACGACAGCTGGCATATGGTTTTGCATCATGCTTCAGCGGAACTGCATTCCGTCGTGGATCTCCTCGATGAGGAAACAGAAGAGGTGCAGACGATTCATTGAGTCCGCGATTCAAAGGGCTCAATACACATAGTAAAAAATCAGGTAGATGCCGAGCAGGAAGGCCACCCAAAGTACCATGCTGCCCGTGGGCCAGGTTCTGGCAAGCAGTCCCTGGGGTCCATGATGACGATGCAGGCGAACGCCCACGTCAAATGAAAGTCTTTTGACCCACACGATGACCTGTTGCTCACTCGCTACGACAGCGCGCACTGCGTACTGCGCCAGCCAGCGCCCCGGTTTGCGGTAGAGCCAGTCTGCATCCAGGTTCACGGAGCGTAATTCCGGAGGATACAGGCCTTGTCGCACAAGCCAGGTGAAGGCAAGTGCCGAGAAGAACAGCAACTGGAGCTGGGTAATCACGTGCGTCGTCGTGTAGGGCTGGTAGTCCGTCTGGTAAGGCAGTAGCGCGTACAGGGTTTGTGGAAAGATCCCGATACACATGGAAAATGTGGCTGCAACCGCCATGGCAACCAGCATGCTGGTTGGCGCTTCCTTGCAGCGAATACCGCTGTCATGGGCAAAAAATGCGAAGTACGGTATTTTTATGCCCGCATGGTGGAACACGCCGGCGGATGCGAACAGTAAAACCAGCCACGTAAACGTATAGCCTTCAAGGCCTGCGGCCTCCATGATCATCGATTTTGTGACAAAGGCGCTAAACAGGGGAAAGGCAGAAATCGAAGCCGCACCAATCACACAAAATACCGTGGTGTAGGGCATCGATTTGTACAGACCGCCCAGGTCGGAGCCGTTGATCCGCCCCGTGCGCAACAGCACGGCACCCATGCTCATGAATAGCAGTCCCTTGAACAGGATATCCGCAAAGGCGTGGGCCGCAGTGCCATTGAGTGCAAGCTCGGTTCCGATACCAATGCCAACCACCATGAAGCCCAGCTGATTGATCATGCTATAGGTAAGCACCCGGCGCAGATCATTTTCGATGACGGCGTAGAAAATCGGGAAGGCGGCCATCAGCAGACCGATCCAGATAAGAATCTCGGCACCGTAAAATGTGGTGGCCAATGCATAAACAGCCATTTTCGTAGTGAATGCCGACAACACTACCGTCCCGGTAACGGTCGCCTGGGGGTAGGCATCCACGAGCCAGTTGTGCAACAGGGGAAATGCACACTTGATTCCAAATGCGAGAAAGATCAGCAGTCCACCCGCCGTACCCAGGTCCAATTGTGTGAGCTCAATGGATCCGCTGGCGCGGGCATGCAGGATGATGCCGGATAACAGCAGGAGCCCCGAGATGACCTGCACGATCAGGTAGCGCATGCCGGCACGGTAGGATGCCTGGGTGCGCCTTGCCCAGATCAGGAACACTGACGAAATGGCGGCTGCTTCCCAGTAGATGAACAGTGTGACCAGATCACCGGCCAACACCACGCCGAGCGCGCAGCCCGCATAGACCAGGCTGACCATCTGCTGCAGGCGATCCCGGGAATGCAGTGAATAGAGCATCAATATGAAGGCCGCAATATGAAAGATCACTGCAAACATGAAGCTGAGCTTGTCGAGATGCAGGGTGCTCAGCAGCATGCCGAGGACCTCAACCTCTGTACGGCTGCCGGCGGGCAGGGGGTAGAGCTGCAAAAATGAAAGGACTGGGAGCAGGAGGACATAGGTCGTGCGGAGGCTGGCTTTCAGGGCGGGGATCAGTAACGCGCCGAGTATCAGGATAAGTGCCGGGTTCAGGTCAGTGATCACCGTAGTAGTCCTCGTTGCGCTTCACGACCTTGCGCATCTGCTTGGCGAGCAGGACCAGAATCACGCAGGCGATGAAACCAAACCACGCAAAAAAACCAAACCAGTTCTCAAAAGGAAAATAGATGTGCTTGTGATAAAAGAAATCGAGCAGCATTAAAGCCGCACACAGGGCATACAGACCGTACACAAGCTTGCGGACATTGCTTGAGCTGTCCAGCCAGTATTTATTTTTCTTGCCATTCATGGATTAAAAACCGGGTAGAGAAAATCATAAATGGGCTGCACATAAAAAAACAGCAGCAAGGTTCCTGCAGCCGTTGCGCACAGGGGGATCAGACACGCGAGCGGGGCT
Organism: Gammaproteobacteria bacterium; assembly: GCA_026710875.1. Classification (GTDB taxonomy): domain Bacteria; phylum Pseudomonadota; class Gammaproteobacteria; order UBA4575; family UBA4575; genus WTFY01. Next base: position 15,222 of record JAPOQE010000163.1, read on the forward strand.
TCCTGTATCCCCGGGCCCGCGGCTGCCTGAGAAGGATCCGGTGGTTTGAAAAACGCCCGCAGGCCGATCGGCAGCAGGTAGGCGCAATTCAACAGGGTGCTCAGCGCAAAGGCAAGCAGCACGATGTAGTGCTGCGTGTCCATACTGCCTTCAATCAGCAGCCATTTGCTCCAGGCGCCGACAAAAGGCGGCAGACCGATCACACTGAATGCCGCAAGCAGGTACGCAGTGAACGTGAATGGCATCCTGTGGCCGAGGCCATTGAGCTGGCTGACTTGCGTAAGTTTCGTCGCGGTATAGATTGCTCCGGCGCAAAAGAACAGGGTGATCTTCCCGAAAGCATGCGTGACGATGTGCAAGGCGCCTCCCATGGCGGCTGCAGGCCAGGCCAGTGCAGCGCCAATGACGATGTACGCGAGCTGGCTGATTGTGGAATAGGCCAGCCGTGCCTTTAAATTGTCCTTGCTGAGTGCAATCACCGAAGCGATCACCATGGTGGCCACTGCCAGCCACAGGATCCAGGTCGAGGCGTCCTGTGCCGCCAGGTAATCAATCCCGAAGATGTACACGGATATCTTGAGCACGGAGAATACCCCGGCCTTGACCACCGCCACGGCATGCAGCAAGGCGCTCACAGGCGTGGGCGCAACCATGGCCGCTGGCAGCCAGCGGAAAAAGGGCAACAGTGCGGCCTTGCCGATACCGACCATGAACAGTGTAAACAGCAACAGTGCAGCCACGCCGTCGGTGTTTCCTGCAAGAACGCCACCGGGTTCGAAATTCAGCGTGTCGGCCTGAATCCAGGTAATGACCAGGGCCGTCAGGAAAAACATGATCGAGGTTCCAAGCAAGAGTCCCAGATAAACCCGCCCGCCACTTTTTGCCTCCGCAGTTTGCTTATGTGTCACCAGCGGATAGGTGGACAATGTCAACGCCTCATAGAAAATGAACAGCGTGAACAGGTTGGCTGCAAAGGCGATGCCCATGGTGGCTGCAATCGCCAGCGAAAAGAACAGGTAAAAGCGGGTCAGGTTCTTTTCTGCATTGCCGTTCATGTAACCGATGGAGTACACGGTGGTGATGAACCACAGAGCGGCTGCCAGCAAGGCAAAAACAAGCCCGAGAGGTTCCAGGTGAAAAGCAATGGAGAGGCTGGCAGAGATGTTCAGCAGGGTGTGTATGGAAGTCGGTTCGGTGTAGTGCTCCAGCAGTTGTGTGACATACAGAATCAGGAGGATTCCGGCAAGCAGTGAGCTCGTCTCGCGGAGCTTTGGACGGTCGTGGAACAGGAGGACCATGATTCCGCCTAGCAGGGGGATCAGAAGCGCAAGCTCGATGTGTTGCAGCAGCAGGCTCATCATCTAGCGAAACAATGTCTGGATGGCGGTACTTGCATATCCGAGGCTGAACGATGTATCCAGGCCGAAATAAAAGTTGCCGATAACCAGCAGCCACAAGGGAAGCAGCATTTGCCGGGGCGCTTCATGGGTGGTCAGGTTCTGGAGTTTGGCACTCACAGGGGTTTTAAAGTACGCATATTCGATGATTTTCCAGATGTAGAGGATCGTCAACAAAGACCCGCCCACAATTACAACCGCTGCGAGCCAGTGACCCTGCTCAATGGCTGCGGACAAGACATACCATTTACTGACAAATCCACCCGTGAATGGTATCCCGATCAGTCCCAGTCCCAACAGAACAATCGCCGCCATCGTCCAGGGCATGCGCTTGCCCAGCCCTGAAAAATCTTCCAGCCGTACCGAGCCGGTTCTCAACACCACGCAGGCCATGGCCAGAAACAATCCGCCTTTGATAATCGCGTGATTGAACAGATACACCATTCCGGCGATCGCACCGTTTGCAGAACCCAAGCCGATTCCCAGGGTCATATAACCGATTTGTGCGACACTGGAATAGGCCAGCATGCGCTTGATGTTTTCTTGAAAAACGGCAACAAAGGAGGCCGTAAGAATGGCAATAATGGACAGGGGCAGCAGGATCTTGCCCAGATGAAACTGTTCGAGGGAAATGTCAGGCGGGAACAGGCCGAAAAAAAACCGGAGCATGACATAAACAGAAACCTTGGTTGCTGTAGCGGACAGGAATACGGTGATCATCGATGGGGCGTGAGCATAGGCATTGGGAAGCCACAGATGCAGTGGGAACAGGGCAATCTTCAATGAGATGCCGGCGGTCAGAAAGGCAAAGGCAGCATGCAACGTCCTGGAATCGACAATGGCCGGTATTTTTTGTTGTAGGTCATGGATATTCAGCGTGCCTGTCAGCATGTACAGCAGACCAACGCCAATCAATATAAAAGTTGCACCAATTGTGCCCATGATCAGATACTGGTAGGCCGCTGTCAGGGACCGGCGGTCGCGTCCCATCGCAATCAGCGCATAGGAGGACAGTGAGCTGATTTCCAGGAAAACGAAGATATTGAAGGCGTCGCCGGAGACAACAATTCCCAACAGGCCGGTCAGGCACAACAGGTATGCGGAAAAAAACAGATTGATCTTTTCACTGGGAATTTCCTGCTCGATGCTTTTTCGTGCAGCCACCATGGTGATGCTGGCCGTTGCGGCCACGATCGTCAGCACGTAGGCACTTAAATGGTCAATGCGATACTCGATGCCCAGTGGCGGTTCCCAACCGCCTAAATGGTAGGACAACACGCCGTGTGCGCTGACTTCATGTACCAGCAACACGGCGATGACAAAAGAGGCAATGCTTACGATGGTTGCCAGCAACCAGGCCCAGCTAGCCCGTGTGATCAGCACGCATACGGGTGCGCTGATCAATGGAATGATCACTTGCAATGCAGGTAAATGGCCCAGCACTAGTTGTCGTCCTGAAGATCGTCCTGTTCGTGTATGGCGGTTTCGTCCACGGTGTCGTAGGCCCGGTGGATTCTGGCAATGATCGCAAGTCCGAGTGCCGTCGTCGAAACGCTGACCACGATTGCAGTCAGGATAAGGACATGAGGCAACGGGTTTGAATACAGGTCTGTTTCTGCAATCAGTATGGGAGCCGTACCGCCTTTCACCTTGCTCATGGAGATAAACAGTATGAACACTGAGGTCTGGAAAATATTTAGCCCGATAATCTTTTTGATCAGGTTGGAGTCGGAGATGACAATATAAAAACCCATCATCATCAGTACGATCACAACCCAGTAATTGAAATAGTCTGCAATCATTGCTTATTCGCTGAATTCATCGAGGGTGTAAAAAATTGCAATCATGACCGCGCCCACGGTAATGCCGACTCCAAGCTCAATAAGAAAGATACCCAGATGCTGGGCCTGCTGGTGGCCATGCAGCAGTACATCATAATCGAGGAAATTCCCGCCCATCACCATGGTGGTCACACCGACCCCCGCATACAGCAAAATGCCTGCGACGATGAAGCGAACAACGGTATTGGTAGGTAAAATCTGCTGCGCTTTCTGGCGTCCGTGCACGAGGGCATAAAGGATCACGGCAGCAGCAAATATAACACCCGCCTGAAAGCCGCCACCGGGTCCATATTCACCATGGAACTGTACATACAGGGCAAACAGCATGACTGCAGGAATGATCAGTCGGCATACTTCGCGTACGATCAAGCTGGTGCGCCGATCCATTATTTGTGCTCGCCTTTTTTCGCTGTTCTCCCAAGCAAAAGCAACACCCCCACCGCAGCTGTGAAAATCACTGCGACCTCGCCCAGCGTGTCGTAACCTCGGTAACTTGCCAGCACGGAAGTCACGACATTGGGAATGCCTATTTCCTCGCTGCTCTGCGTCAGGTAATGCGGTGCAACATGGGTGTGAATGGGGGCCATCGGATCACCGTACGGTGGCATGTCCAGCGTGCCGTAAATCAGTGCTGCTCCCGTGATCGTGATGACAGCAAGGGGCAGAAACCTTTTATGCTTGCTGACCGTTTGCCTGCGCCCGGTAATCGAAATGGCTGCGAGAAGCAGTACGGTGGTAATCCCTGCACCGACGGCCGCTTCGGTAAATGCGACATCGACTGCATCCATGGCCACGAACAGACCCGCTGACAAAAAGCTGTAGACGCCGCTTGATAACACAATGGCCAGCAGGCTTTTCATGCGTATCAGCACAACGACCGTAAGTGCCAGCATGGTCAGCAGGGAGAAATTGACAATCGTTTCTATATCCACAGGCTTGCAGGACTACTCGGGTAGTTGATGGTTTTCATCTGTGCTGGAGCTTTTTTCATTGAGCAGGGCGGTATGTGCAAGGGCATGTACCGCAGTCGGTCCTGTGAGCATCATGAACAGCAGGATCAAAATCAGTTTTGCAATCACCAGCAGATCCTGTGTTTGTAGAATCAGCCCCAGTAAAATCAGTATCGCACCCAGACTGTCTATGATGCTGGCTGCATGTACCCGGGAATAGAAATCCGGCAGGCGCATGAGCCCTAATGTACCAATCAGGCAAAACACGCTGCCAAGCCCCAGTAGCAGCCAGCTTGCTACTAACATGCCAAGCCCCTACTCATCGACAGATTTTCCCAGGGTTTCGCATCGAAACAGCTTCAGAACAGCAATTGTCGAGATGAAATTTATCAGCGCATAGAGCAGTGCAATATCCAGGAAATCAGGCCGTGCAGTTAAAAATCCGAACAATGCAATCAACAGTACGATGGCGGTTCCAAACGTGTTGATGGCCAGGATGCGGTCAAAAATCGTGGGCCCGAGGGCGACGCGCACCAGCAGGAAAAACATGACGATCAAAATGGCGATAGAGGCAGCTGCAAACATGAGATCAGGTACGGTTTCAGGGGGTTTTGAAGCGACCTTGCAGGGCAGAAATGCGTTCTTTCATTTCCCCCTTCTGCAGTTTTTCAGCGGTCCCTTGAGTCAGGGAGTGTACTTCGATGGAATCAGCATCGACATTCAATGTGTACGTACCGGGTGTCAGAGTGATGCAGTTTGCATAAGTCGTCTTGGCCACGTCGTTGAGTATTTTTGTAGACACGGTGCTTTTTACGGGTGAGATGACCAGCTTGGGATGCAGTATTCTCCAGCTGACATCCAGATTGGAGCGAATCACTTCCAAAAAAAACCAGGGTAGGAATCTGGGCAGGTTGAAGCTGAAATAGAGTGTCTTGAAGTCCGGGTCGGGGAGCGCAAGTCTGTGAAAAAGCCAAGCCACCAAAAGGCAGCTCGCCGCACCCAGAGATAGCGATAAAACAGTCATGTGACCGGACAACAATACCCACAGGATGAGTAACAGGGATGCCGCTATTAATATACGTATCAGCATGGCTTGCAGCCGGACGTTCGACTATTCATGGTGCAGAATACTTGCGACAAAGACGAGGTTCAAGCAAGTGATCATTCTCATGTGATCCGGGTGGCCAGATCCATTCCTTTTTTTATGTATTGGTGTGCAGATTCGGTTTCATCGAGCTGCTCACATAAGGCAGCGATCTCTCCATACGTCTCCACCCGGGGTTCTGACTCCAGACTCAATTCGAGATAGTTTTTTGCCTTGCCCCAAAGTTCCGCTTGCTTGCACAGCCGACCCAGCGTTAGATACAAACCCGCATCCTGCCCGTACTCGGTCATCCATTGCTCTGCCTGATGCAGCGCAGGGATTGTATCAGGATGCTCCAGCAGGCCGTACTGCCGAACCAGATCCACACTCCAGTGACGGCTCAGTAGATCTATGATCAGGGCTGCTGCTGCGCCGTGTCGACCCTGTGTGCGAAGGGCCTCGACGTAGCTCACAGAGAGTGCATCATCAGCCACGATCACATGCCGGAAACGTTTGCCCAGATGCTCGATATCTTCAGCAGTTTCTCCGCGCATGAATGCTGCAAGCAGTCCGCGGACTGCTTTTTCCCGGGTACTTGCAAGTTTCTCGGGGGCGAATCCGTTGTTTTTTTCAAGGTCCGGGATAAGACTCGCAAGCTGTTGCCAGTCCTCCAGTTGCTCATAGCTGTCTGCAAACAGGCCGGCAATTTTCGGATTGCTGCTGATTTGCCCGCTATACGGCTCAATGCTCTCCAGAGCCTGTTTGGGCAAGCCTTGCTGCAGCAGGAATTCAGCTTGCAGTATGTCCAGTGCAACCTGCTTCCCGGGTAGGGATTTCTTTGCTTGCCCCAGGTACTGGTCTCGCAATTCATAATTCCCGGATTGCTGGGCCGCATTCGCTGCCCACATGTAGTTGATGTATTCACTGCGGGTTTCATCTGCACCGCGTATCAGCAGCTTTTCTGCCTGAGTCCAGTCTCCTGCAGCAAACCTGGTCAGCCCCTGGAGAGTATCCTTGGCGGCCTTGCGCCGTCGGTGCTTGTAGCGGGCGGCCTGGATTCGAAGCGGTGCGTTGAATACAAAACCCAGCATACGCAATACCAGGAACAGGCCTGCAACTGCAATACATGCCCCGATGAAAAACCGGACCAACGGCAATTCGATCATGACATCACCATAGGTGAAAACAGCGAGTCCTGGTGCTTGCATGAGGTACAGTGTGATGCCTGCAAGGAGGCTCAGAAAGAATACGAGAAGCAGCAATGTACGCAGCATTCAGCGACTCTCCATTTTTTCCAGTAGTTCTGCCAGAAGCATGCCTGGCTCACTGATATCGGGCAGCTCAGGCTTGAGGTTGACAGAATTCAGATCTTCGAGTTCATTGGCCAGATGGCCCAAGCCAGTCAGGTGGGTGGATTTTTCAAGCCAGGCCATGGCGGCTTCAAGCTCTTGGTGATAGCTTTGGTCATCCCGGTTCGCCAGGGCATACTGAGCACTGAGCAATCGGGCACGCAGAAATTCATGGACCAACTCTTTATCCTGGCCGTTGACGAGCATGCTTGATGGCTGTTCTTTTCGGGTAATCTTGATTGAGTCATCGATAAACACCTTTACCTGTCCGGCAAGTTTTTGCCAGGGCGTTTGCTTGTTTTCGTTGGAGTCGGTGCTGCTGGATTCGGGCTGAGGTTCCCGAGCAGTCGCGGCACCGGCAATGTCCTGGCGAAGCCTGGCAAGTGTATTATTGAGTTTCAGGCTGATACCCACCCAGTCAGGAACGGGGGTATTCTCTAGCTTCCCGATCTGTCTGGAGATAGATTCACGTACAGGTAGAAGGCGTGGATCGTTGAGCGCACGCAGGCGTTTGCTTGCAAGGTTCAGAGCAGTAGTGGTGCCCGCAATATCACGCTCGATGAGCAGGCGGTGATTGGCCATGTGCAGAACTTGCAATGTTTCACTCAATCCCCATTCCAGCTGGCCTCGATTGATCCGGGCAAGAGATTTTTGCACGTGCCTGCGGATATTTTCCTGTCGGCCTGCCAGTTCCTTTAGCCCTTCAGAGAGCGTGTTGATCCGCTGGTCAAATGTAGAAACCTGTCCCTGCCAGTTATTTTTGAAATCCAGGAAGACTGCGCTGTCATCAATTGTGGCGATATCGTGAGTCAGTGATTGGCGCTGTTCAGCAGCCTCGTCCAGGCGCTTGTTCAAATCTATCCAGGCATAGTAGGCACCGCTGGCGCCTGCCAGCAGCAAAATAACAGCAAACATCGGAAAGAAGATCCTGGTGTATGATTTTCGACTGTCAGAATTTTCCTTGGTAGCCGGTCCGGGCTCGGAAGGTGAAGGTGTTTGCTCGGCGTCCATGGTTTTGCGTGCTGCGCGTTCAGCCCGATGTCTGGGCCCAGGTCAGCAGGGCATCCAGCATGGCAGCATCGCTGGCATCTTTGGCTATTATAGGGCTTTTAACGAAACCGATGGCAGTCGCCGTATCGGCAATACGCTGACTGCCCGCTATCAGTGCAACCGTGGCGATCCACCTTTGCTCATCACGCGTACACAGGGCCCACAAGTTGTGTGCTGAATCAGCACTGTGAATCAGCACTACCGAGTTTTTTACGGAATACGTGCAGAGATCCACAGTAGGCCGTGTGGCAGGGCTAAGGCGAAGGTAGACTTCAGCAATGTCTACCCGGGCGCCACGCTCGCGAAGCCTTTGGACCAGATATTCACGCCCCCCGACACCCCGCACGATCAGTATGTTTTGCCCTTGCAGCCCCTCATGGTCCAGCAGGTCTTCACTGCGAAAGCCCGTCTTGGGCACAACGTCTGTCAGCAGGCCATACTGTTCCAAAGCCGCTCGGGTCGCCGGACCCAGGGCTGCAATCCGCTGTTTTCCGAAGGTCGTCGATAACGACTGGATCAAGCGCATTGCGTGGTGTACAGCATTTACGCTGTTAAAAATGACGGTATCGTACTCAGCCAGGCTTCGAAACAGGTCTGTTGCCGGCTCCGCATTTTCTACTGCGCGGATTTCAATGGTTGGAAATTGTATGATTTTGACCGGGTATTGCCCCAAACTTGAAAGCAGGTTTTGGGCCTGTGCGACGGGGCGCGTGACCACCACCGTCTTGTCTGCCAGGGGGGTGCGTGCGGTCATGTCTGCTGCCCTTGGATGATTGCAATTTCAGGCATCTCAAACCGGGTCAGGACAAGCCTGCCAGTATTTTGTCCGCACCTTGCAATCTGAGGTCGGCTGCAACCTGCTGGCCCAGCTGCACCGGTTCCTTGCTGTGACCCGTGCGTTCACTGCGACAAATATGCCTGCCTTCAGGATCACCGACGAGTGCGCGCAGTCTCAACCGTTCATGATCGAGCTCGGCAAATCCTGCAATGGGAAGTTGGCAACCTCCCAGCAACGTCTGGCTTACGGCACGTTCTGCCAGGACACAGGTTTGGGTTTCCATATGATTGAGCGGGTGAATCAGGGATTCGATTTGCGCATCGTCGCGGCGGCATTCGATGCCGATGGCGCCTTGTCCGATCGCAGGCACCATCTGGTCTGCTGTCATGCATGCCCGTATCCTTTGCATGAGACCCAGACGCTTCAGGCCGGCTACCGCGAGTAATATTGCGTCATAGTCTCCCCGGTCAAGTTTGGCAAGCCGTGTACTGACATTGCCACGTAAAAGCTTGATTTCAAGCTTCGGGAAAGTTGCCTTGACCTGGCAGGCCCTGCGCATGCTCGAGGTTCCAATGATTGCGCCCGCTGGCAATGCCTCAAGTGCTGCATACTGCCTTGAGACCAGGGCATCGTATGGATTATCCCGTTTGAGAATGACCGGAAGATGCAGTGCGGGCGGCAGCTCGACCGGCACATCTTTCATGGAATGCACGGCAATATCTGCCTGCCTCTCCAGTAACCCGTTTTCCAGCTCTTTGACAAAAAGGCCTTTTCCACCCTGTGTCGCCAAGGACTTGTGCAGGAGACGATCTCCTGTGGTGGTCATCTTGATCAGTTCCGCAGATAGCCCTGGGTGCTGCAGCTGCAGCAGCCGCGAGACCTCCTCCGCCTGCCAAATGGCGAGGGCGCTATTGCGGGTGGCGATTCTTATACGCACAAAAAATCGTTGATGTTCTAACGTTGCGGTTAGTCAGAGTTCGAGTATCGTGATGTATTTTATGCTGGTTTGGAAGCAAAAAGTTCTTCAGCGGTTGAGCTTAGGCTGATTTGGGGGATAATCCCTATTTTTATGAGTGGGAACAGCTTGGATGAAGGATAAAAGTACAAAGCCTTGGGGTGGGCGATTTACCGAGGCAACCGACGAATTTGTCGAGCAGTTCAGTGCGTCCGTAGGATTTGACCAACGAATGTACCGTCAAGACATCCTGGCTTCCCGTGCACACGCCCGCATGCTTGCCCGGATCGGCGTGCTGGATGAGCAGGACTGTGACAAGCTGCTGCAGGCCCTTGATACGGTTACGGAAGAGATCGAGTCCGGGTCGTTTCCATGGAATAGCGCGCTGGAGGATGTGCACATGAACATTGAGTCGCGCCTGGTCGAACTGGCGGGTGAAGCCGGCAAGCGTCTGCATACGGGCCGCTCACGCAATGACCAGGTGGCTACGGATGTACGCCTGTACCTGCGTGCTGCAATCGATGAAATTGATCCTCAACTGGAGAAACTGCAACGGGCTGTGATCACGCTGGCCGAGCAGGAAGTCGATACCATCATGCCCGGATTTACACACCTGCAGGTGGCGCAGGCCATCACCTTCGGACACCACATGCTGGCCTGGTTTGAAATGATCCATCGTGATCGCGTACGCCTTGCGCAGTGCCGTGAGAACGTGAACATATCGCCACTGGGAGCTGCCGCCCTTGCAGGCAGCAGCTTTGCCCTGGATCGGGAGTTTGTTGCCCAGCAGTTGCAGTTTACGGGGCTTTGTGAAAACAGCCTGGATGCGGTGAGTGATCGTGACTTTGCGATTGAGTTCTGTGCATTTGCAGCCATCCTGTTCGTACATTTGTCGCGCATTGCAGAAGAGCTCGTGCTATGGACCTCGCCGCAATTCAATTTTGTTGAGTTGCCGGACCGTTTTTGTACAGGGTCATCCATCATGCCGCAAAAAAAGAATCCGGATGTGCCCGAACTCGTACGTGGCAAGAGCGCACGCGTGTACGCCAATCTTTTTGCCTTGCTGACGCTCATGAAAAGCCAGCCGTTGGCCTATAACAAGGACAATCAGGAAGACAAGGAACCTCTTTTCGATAGCATCGATACGGTGAATGATTGCATCGTGGCGTTTGCTGACATGCTGCCCCACCTGCAGGTGAATCGATCCCGGTTACTGGCAGCGGCACAGCAGGGCTATGCCACTGCGACCGACCTTGCTGATTACCTGGTGCGGAAAAAAATACCGTTCAGGGATGCGCATGAATCCGTTGGCAAGATTGTCCAGTACGCGATTACCCAGAGCAAACGACTGGATGAACTCAGTGTGCAGGAGCTGCAGGAATTCAGCCCGCATGTTCAGAAGGATGTATTCGGGATCCTTTCCGTGCAGGGTTCCGTGGGTTCCAAAAATACCCGTGGTGGCACTTCACCTGAACAGGTGGCAGAACAGATCAAGCGTGCACACCAGCGTCTGAAGGCGTTCAAGGCTGGCTGACGCATCGCGCTATTTCCAGCATTTCAGCAACCAGTCACGAATGTCTCTGACTTCTTCCGGAGAAACAGTGTGTGCGCAAGGATAGGATTTCAGGGTGACGGTAAATCCCTGTTGCTCGAGGGTTTCGCGGGTGAACTCGGCGGCAGAAATGGGAATGGTGACATCGTACATGCCATGCAGCAGCAGGATTGCCAGTGACCGGTCTGTCTTTGTGGCGTAGTCCGGCGCTTTCTGGTGAAGCGGCAACCAGCAGGAAATTGCAAGAATTCCTGCCAGACGGTAATTGCAGGACAGTCCGGTATACAGGCCTTGTGCACCTCCCTGTGAGAAGCCTGCAAGAATAATCCGTTGTGCGGGGATTCCCGATTCCACAAGCTGGTCGATCAACTCGCAGATATCACTGCTGCTTTGCAGCAGGCCGTGTTCATCCTGTGGGCTGTGCATATCGAGGCCAAAGATGTCATACCAGGCCTGAAGAGACAGGCCGTTGTTCAGAGTAATCGGACGCTTGGGAGCATGCGGGAAAATGAAACGCACGCGCAGGTTTTCGGGAAGATCGAGTTGTTCGACAATGGGTTCGAAATCGTGCCCGCTTGCACCAAGGCCATGCAACCAGATCACGGCATACTCGGGGTGATCTTGGGTGTCTACCGTGATCGTGCTCAAGGGCATGGCAATGATAGTTTCCTGTCAGTGGAATGGTCTATACAATGATGCCTAGTTTTCACGGGTAGGGGTATACCCATGTCGCAATCGAGACTGCTTGTTCTTATTTTGATGCTCTCCTTCCTGACAGCGCTTGCAGGCTGTGGGCAGACCGGCGATCTTTACCTGCCAGAGGATACTCCTAAGGAAAAGGCTCAACATCAGTCCTCCAGCTAGCGTGTACAGCCATTTGAATCAAGGGGCACCGGAGCAATCCACTTCATGAGTCAATTCACGTATCGGGACAACCTGCTCTATGCCGAAGAGGTGAGCTGCTCGAAGCTTGCGGATGCCTACGGAACACCCTGTTACGTATACTCGAAGGCGGCCATACAGCATAGTTACCAGGCCTATGCCAGCGCCCTGCAGCACTGGCCTACGCGAATCTGCTATGCGGTGAAGGCAAACTCCAACTTGGCCATCCTCAGTCTGCTGGCACAGTTGGGGGCCGGTTTTGATGTTGTCTCGGGCGGTGAGCTGGAGCGCGTCATACGCGCTGGCGGAGATGCTGGAAAAGTTGTTTTTTCCGGAGTGGCAAAGCGAGCCGATGAGATACGCCGCGCCCTGCTAGCTGGAATCTACTGTTTTAACATTGAGTCCCGCGAAGAGCTTGAGCGTGTGGAGTCCATCGCCAAGGAAATGGGTATCCCTGCCCGTGTGTCCCTGCGTGTCAACCCGGACGTCAATCCAAGCACGCATCCGTATATCTCTACAGGATTGAAAGAAAATAAATTTGGCGTGGAGATTGACCAGGCGTGGGAGCTTTATCAAAGAATTGCACAAAGCAGGGACCTGCATGCTGCAGGTATAGACTGCCACATTGGTTCACAACTGCTTGACTTGGCGCCCTTCCAGGCTTGCTTCGAAAAACTGTTCGAGCTGGTAGATCGCCTGCATGGGTGCGGCATAGCGTTACAACATGTGGATGTTGGAGGTGGCCTGGGTATTGCGTATACGCACCGGGAGTCTGCCCCGGGACCACAGGAATTTGCAAAGGTATTGGCTCCATTCATGCAGGACAGGCAGCTTGAGTTGATCGTCGAACCCGGCCGCGCCCTGGTTGGAGCGGCTGGACTGCTGCTTTGCAGGGTTGAGTACCTGAAACACACCGCACAGAAAAACTTTGCATTGGTGGATGCTGCCATGAATGATCTTCTGCGCCCCTCTTTGTATTCTGCATGGCATGGCATCAGTGCAGTATATAAAGAAGCCGGCGATGAGATGTTGTATGACGTGGTCGGACCGGTCTGTGAAAGCTCGGATTGGCTTGGCAGCCAGCGTAGCCTGTGCATCAAGCAAGGCAGTCTTCTTGCCATCCATGACGTGGGAGCTTACGGGTTTGTGATGGCAAGCAACTACAATTCCCGCATGCGACCTGCTGAAATTTTGGTGGATGGCGACCAGGCGTGGCTGGTACGCAAACGCGAGAGCATCGAACAGTTGTTTGCCGACGAGATCATCCCGGGCTGATGCAGCGTCTGCCTGAACCTGAACTGATGGATGACGTGGCACAGGTCACGGCGTATGCCCACGCGGATTTCGAGGACGCCCACCGTACGATAGTGGCACAGTTTGGCCGCGTTTTCGGGGAGGACGAGAGACCGAACACGTTGCTGGACCTGGGTTGTGGCCCGGCAGATATATCGATCCGTTTTGCACGGCTCTACCCGGAGTGCAAAATCGATGCCGTAGACGGTGCCCCTGCCATGCTCAGGCAGGCTCAAGTGTTATTGGAGCAGGCGGCATTGCAGCACCAGGTCACACTGCACTTGCAGAGGTTGCCGGACTGTGAGCTACCTGAGAAAAGTTATGAAGCCATCGTTTCAAATAGCCTATTGCATCATCTTCATGATCCACAAGGCCTGTGGTTGACGATCCAAAGATTTGCCACACCCCGTACCGCCATATTTATCTGTGATCTTTGCAGGCCGCAGACCGTCGAGCAGGCGCAGCATCTTGTCTCCCGTTATGCTGCACAGGAGCCTGAGATCCTGCGCCACGACTTCTATAATTCACTATTGGCCGCGTTCACCCCGGATGAAGTGGAGTTCCAACTGGACTCGGCGGGTTTGCAGGGTCTGAAGCTTGAACAAATCAGTGACCGGCACCTGCTTGTGCATGGCCGTTTGCAAGGTCGATAAATGGCTGTAAGGGCGATGGTCGCGCTACAAACAATAATCGGGTGCACGATTACTGCCGGAGTAGGGCTCTGGTAAAGTAGGGTCGGCGGCACAGATAATTCTTGGATAGAGGCCCTGACATGCACGGGATATCCTGATAAAAACCGGGTTGTTGGCATGCAGTTACAATTTGTGAAAATGCACGGGCTGGGCAATGATTTCGTGGTATTCGATGCCATCCATCAGGATGTCCAATTGAGTCGCGAGCAGTTACGCCAGCTGGCGGATCGCAGGCTGGGTGTAGGTTGTGATCAGGTGCTGGTGGTACGACCCGCATCGGGGCCGGACGCCGACTTTGACTACCAGATCTTCAACAAGGACGGGGAAGAGGTAGAGCAGTGTGGCAACGGGGCGCGTTGTATTGGCAAGTTCCTCCTGTACAAAAGCCTGACGCAAAAGAGTTCCGTCAGTATTAAGACTGTCAGTGGCATATATCATCTTCATATTCATGACGATGATCTTGTCACTGTCGATATGGGCAGGCCCATTTTCGAACCCGATAAGATTCCTTTTTCTGCCACACGGGCCTCCACAAGCTATGTGCTCGAGGTGGATGAACAACAGATTGAGATCGGCGCCGTTTCGATGGGAAATCCACATGCCGTACTACAAGTGGACAGTATTGAGCATGCGCCGGTGAGTACACTCGGACCCAAAATTGAAAGCCACCCGATGTTCCCAAAGAAGGCCAATGTCAGTTTTATGCAGATTCTGGATACCCGGAACATTGCATTGCGTGTTTTTGAACGAGGGGTGGGTGAAACCCGTGCCTGTGGCACAGGCGCATGTGCTGCAGTAGCCATCGGGCAGGCACTCGATCGGCTGGATCCAAAAGTGACTGTCCAGTTACCCGGTGGCAGCCTGCTGATCGAGTGTGATTATCCAAACCAACCCGTTTTTATGACCGGTCCTGCAACGCTGAGTTTCGAGGGGAGCCTGCGACTATGAGCACACAAACCAAACCGAATGTTGTTTCCGAGGATATTGAACTCGCCAAGCCAGAAATTACACAGGAAGATGTGGCGCATTTCTTGCGCACCCATAGTGATTTCTTTGTGTACTACCCCAAGTTGATTGAAACGCTGGCGATTCCGCACGAGACAGGTGAGGCTGTATCACTCGTTGAACGCCAGGTGGCCGTACTGCGCAAGAAAAACAAGGAGCTGGGGAGGAAGCTGCACCAGTTGGTCACGGCCGCCAGGGAGAATGAGAAAGTCATGTGCCGGCTGCATGCATTGGCCTTACGCATTGTCACTGTCGAAGGGTTTGATGAAACCTTGGCTGAAATCATCGCGTTACTGCATTCAGAATTCCCGGGTACCTGCGTCAGAATTTGCTTGCTGAATGACCTGCCCGTTACCGGTTTGAAGGGTTGTGAATCGATGCAACCCGGCCTGTTGAAATCCAGGCTGGTACAGGATCTTTTCTCAGGTTCGCGTCGCAGGGTCGCCATTCTTAACAAACGCCAGATCGAGGGTGTATTCGAACCCGGAAAAGATGATCAACCGGTACACTCGGCTGTGGCATTGGCTCTGAAAAAAAACCGAAACCTTGGCGTGCTTTTCTTGGGAAGCACTGATGCAAACCGGTTTCAAAGCGACAAAGGCACGTTGTATCTGGGCAACCTTGGCGAGATTGTCAGTGCGAAACTGCACCAGTTCTCGGGTACGTAGTCTCTTTCGGATTCCCGGGTTTGACACAGGCAGGCTCGCTTGTTTCCTTTTACCGCTACCAGGTGGTACGGTGAGAGTGTTTGAGCGGGAGTGGACACGATATGACTATGGCTACGGGTCAGCCTGATACCGGGGATCTCGTTCGCAGATATCTGCGCTACCTGAGTGATGAGCGCAGGTATTCCCCTGCCACTGTGGAAAGCTATCAGAGGGATATCCTGCAGTTTGTCAAATTTGTCGAGGCAGCCAAGGTAAAGAACTGTTGTCAGGCAGATACGCTGCATGTACGCAATTTTGCCGGATCGAGGCGGCGTCGAGGGATTTCAGCACGTAGTCTGCAGCGTTGCCTGAGTGCCCTCAAGGGATTCTACAGTTACTTGCAGCGTGAACAGTTCATAGCGAATAATCCTGTTGCCGATGTGAGCGCCCCCGGCGCCAAGAAAACACTTCCTGAAGTGCTGGATGTGGACGAAGTCAACCGCCTGCTTTCGCAGACACCGCAGGGCCCTCTTGAAGTGCGCGACCATGCCATGATGGAGCTCATGTACTCTTCCGGGCTACGTCTGGTTGAACTCGTCAATTTGAATGCCGCCGATCTGGATTTGTCTCAGCGTCAGGTGCGCGTGCTGGGCAAAGGGAATAAAGTGCGGTATCTGCCGGTCGGGCAGGCTGCCTGCAGCTCACTTGAACAATGGCTGCAAGAACGCGCTTCTTGGGTCGCAGAAAGTGAAGCTGCGGTATTCATCAGCAAGCGAGGTAACCGTTTGTCTACACGTGCAGTACAGCAACGTGTGGCGCGGCTCGCACGCAAGCATGGTCTGGACAAGCATGTGCATCCACACATGTTGCGTCATTCATTTGCGAGCCATCTGCTGGAATCCAGCGGGGACCTGCGTGCAGTGCAGGAAATGCTCGGGCATGCCGATATCAGCACGACACAGATCTACACCCATCTGGACTTTCAGCATCTGGCACAGGTATATGACCGCACCCACCCGCGTGCCAGGAAAAGTTCAACCCGTAAAGGCTCTGGTCCCGGGGAGAAGTAACCCACACCGTTCGTCTGGTGTTAACTGTTTGAGGTTTTTGCTAATCTGGCTTTGATAAGGAGCCGTGTTCGCCCTTGTCGCTGCATTTCATGATAATGGTCAGTCGGGACAGCCACTACGTATATGGAACAATTTAAAGGTACTACAATTCTTAGTGTACGTCGCAACGGCAAGGTCGCGTTGGGCGGCGATGGTCAGGTATCACTGGGTGATACCGTTATGAAGGCCAATGCAAAAAAAATCCGCAGGCTGTACGAAGACAAGGTCATAGCAGGTTTTGCCGGGGGTACTGCAGATGCATTCACCCTGTTTGAGCGCTTTGAATCCAAGCTTGAAATGCACAATGGGCAGTTGACCCGCGCAGCCGTGGAACTTGCCAAGGACTGGCGTACCGATCGAATGTTGCGCAGACTCGAAGCGCTGCTGGCAGTATCGGATCAAGCCACTTCCCTGATCATTTCAGGCAATGGCGATGTGATCGAACCGGAAGATTCCTTGGTAGCGATCGGCTCTGGAGGCTCATACGCGCAGGCTGCTGCCAAGGCCCTGCTGGAGGATACCCAATTGAGCGCAAAGGAAATTGTCCTCAAGGCACTGAATATTGCGGCTGGCATTTGTATTTACACCAACACAAGCATTTCCATTGAAGAGCTGTAGCTTTTCGCACACTGTATTCTGGGATATGGGCCACTTATGTCAAACATGACTCCTCGGGAAATTGTCCAGGAACTCGACAAGCACATTGTCGGGCAGGACGAGGCCAAGCGTGCAGTGGCCATCGCCTTGCGTAACCGATGGCGCCGTCAGCAACTGCCGGAGGTGCTGCGCGTGGAAGTCACTCCCAAAAATATACTGATGATAGGACCGACCGGTGTCGGGAAAACGGAGATAGCGCGGCGTCTGGCACGTCTGGCCAATGCCCCTTTCATCAAGGTCGAAGCTACCAAATTTACTGAAGTAGGTTACGTGGGCAAGGAAGTGGATTCCATTGTCCGTGATCTTGTAGACACATCAGTCAAAATGATGCGTGAACAAGAGATGGAAAAAGTGAGCTTTCGTGCCGAGGAAGTGGCGGAAGAAAGGATTCTGGATGCGTTGCTGCCGCCTAGAACGGACCCTGAGAACGATAGTAAAACGCGGGCGTCGAGTGAAACACGACAAAAATTCAGGAAAAAATTGCGAGAAGGTGGTCTGGACGACACTGAGATTGAAGTTGATGTGGCAGTCGCACCGGTAGGCGTGGAAATCATGACCCCGCCGGGCATGGAGGAAATGGCAAGTCAGCTTCAGGGCATGTTTCAAAATTTAGGCAGCAACAAGAAAAAAACCCGCAAAATACGCATTGAAGAGGCGATGAAGGTATTGACTGACGAGGAAGCTCAAAAACTGATTAATGAAGAGGAACTGAAGACCAAGGCTCTCGAGAGTGTCGAACAGAATGGCATCGTGTTTCTGGATGAGATTGATAAAGTTACGAAACACGGTGAGACGAGTGGTGCTGATGTATCGCGTGAGGGTGTACAGCGGGATTTACTGCCTTTGGTAGAGGGCTGCACCATCAATACCAAGTACGGCATGATTAAAACCGACCATATACTGTTCATCGCCTCGGGGGCATTTCATGTATCCAAGCCTTCTGATCTGATACCGGAACTGCAGGGTCGCTTGCCGATTCGAGTTGAGCTGAAGGCACTTACTGCGGATGACTTTGTGCGTATACTCGCTGAGCCTGATGCTTCGCTTACAGAACAGTATGCTGCGCTGCTCGCAACGGAAGGCGTGCAACTGGAATTTGCCAAAGACGGAATCCGCAAGGTTGCACAAATTGCTCATGACGTGAATGAATCCACAGAAAACATTGGTGCACGCAGACTGCACACGGTAATGGAACGACTACTGGAGAAAATCTCGTTTTCAGCACCGGATGAAAGCGGTATGTCCATTACCATTGATCAGGCCTATGTGGATGAGAATATTGGCGAGCTGGTCAAGGATGAGGATCTGAGCCGTTATATATTGTAATTTCCACCAGGCATGCCAACGTTATAAGAAGGACCAGACACTTGACAAAAAAAACACCCACCGAAATTCAACTGCATCAAAAATCGAGAATTCTTGAAATAGCGTTTAATGACGGCAAACATTTCAAGCTATCGTGCGAGTACCTTCGTGTACATTCGCCTTCTGCAGAAGTGGCCGGACATGGGCCTGGTCAAGAGGTATTGCAGCTCGGCAAGGAAGATGTCGGCATCAATGCCATTGAACAGGTGGGGAATTATGCCGTGCAACTGGTGTTCGATGATAACCACGATACAGGGATTTTTTCCTGGGAATATCTCTATGAACTTGGTATTCATCAGGAACAAAAGTGGCAAAGGTATCTGGAGCGCTTGAAAGAGGCAGGTTATCAACGAAAGGTTCTGAGTGAATAACACCTGTCCAACATTAGGGTACGGACAATCAGCTTCCCTTGCACACTTCAATTCTGGTGCAGATGCAGCCATCTGCAGTACCTGACACAGTAGATCCGGCATGCAAGAAAAAAATACTCACTTTGGCTATCAGGAGGTAAGTCCTGAAGAGAAAACAGAAAAGGTCAACGCAGTATTTGATTCGGTGGCCAGTAAATACGACGTGATGAACGATGTGATGTCGTTTGGTATGCATCGGATCTGGAAACATCAATTTGCATTTCTTGCAAACGTTCGCACTGGTTTCAAGGTGCTCGATCTGGCAGCCGGCACTGCAGATGTCTCGGCATTACTGGCTACGAAACTGGCTGATCAGGGCGAACTCACGCTTTGCGACCTTAACCTTGCAATGCTGGAGCATGGACGTGCGAAGCTGGTGGATAGAGGCCTGCTCAAAAACCTGCATTACGTGCAGGCGATGGCAGAAGACCTGCCATTCAGGGAAAATTATTTTGATCGGGTTGTCATCGCTTTCGGCTTGAGAAACTTCACGGACAAGAGTCAGGCCCTGCAGGCAATTTTCCGGGTACTGAAACCGGGTGGGCAGCTATTGATACTGGAGTTTTCCAAGCCGCACAAATGGCTGCGCAAAGCCTACGACATCTATTCTTTCGGTTTTTTGCCGAAAATGGGCAAGCTGGTCGCAAGCGATGCCGGCAGCTACCGGTATTTGGCTGAATCAATACGCAAGCATCCTGACCAGAGTACCCTGCACGCCATGCTGGAGTCTGCAGGTTTTCAGCAGTGTGATTATCTGGACCTTCACTTCGGGGTGGTTTGCATCCACCGTGGTTACAAGCTCTCTGCGTGAACAAGCCCATGCCACTAAAGCTCATCAACAGCTTTTTGAAGAAATATTTCGACCAGGATCCTGAGGTTGCAGGACGACTGCAATCGCTTCAGGGCAAGCACATTATTCTTAGCCTGACAGACCTGAATAAGGAGTTACTTGTAACCTCTGAGCAGGAGCGGATTGTAGTTGCGGAACACCTGGATTACGACTCTTGCGAGGTGGATGCCACAGTCCATTCGGATGTCATGACCTTGCTTTGTATTGCATTGGGCGCAAAATACCAGCCTCACCTGGAAGATGGCTCGGTACATGTGCAAGGAGATCTTGAGGTGGCGAAACAGATGGGAAGGATACTTGCCTCTGTGGAAATAGACTGGGAAGAGATAGCCGCCTTTTATGTCGGAGACACACTGGCGCACCAGTTTGGGATGTTGCTTGGCCGTGCAGGCAAGTACAAGCGCCGCTCTATAAAAAACTTCTTTCTGGATGTGAGCGAATACCTGCAGGAAGAATCACAGGTCATGCCGGCAAAAGCAGAAATAGTACGGTTTCTGAGTGAAACTGAAACCCTGGATGCTGATATCGGACATCTTGAAGATCGTATTGACCGGCTTAGCAAAACTAAACGCTGATTCTCATGCGTTACATCCGGTTACTCCTTAGGCTTTTCCGTATCAATATCGTTTTGATTCGGCATGGCTTGGAAGAAGTCGTGTTTGCCATCCCTTATTTTCGGCCGATACGGTTTTTGCTTTTATTGTTGCCCTGGCACTGGTTCAGAAAAGAGGAAATTACACATGGTGTTCGCATTCGCTATGTACTGGAAGACCTGGGCCCGATCTTTGTGAAATTCGGGCAGACATTGTCTACGCGCCGTGACTTGTTCCCGGAAGAGGTTGCTGATGAGCTTGCCAAGTTGCAGGATCAGGTGCCGCCTTTTCCCGGCGAGGAAGCCAAGCGCCTGATTGAGCAGGCACTACAGAAGTCGGTCGATGAGGCCTTTGATGAATTCAGTATTGAACCCATGGCATCCGCTTCGATTGCACAGGTGCATGTGGCCAAGCTGCATGAAGGCGCGGAGGTGGTGGTCAAGGTGTTGCGCCCGGGTGTTGAAAAGCAGGTTCGCCAAGACCTGGACCTGCTGCATGTACTTGCAGCCATCGTGCAGCGATACTGGAAAGACGCGAATCTGTTACAGCCCCGCGAAGTGGTACAGGAATTTGAGCGAGTCATCCTGGATGAGTTGGACCTCATGCGAGAAGCGGCGAATGCCAGTCAGTTGCGCAGGAATTTTGAAAATTCGCCTGATCTGTATGTGCCTGAAGTCTACTTTGATCTATGTCGGCGAAATGTCCTGGTGATCGAGCGGATCCATGGCATTCCGGTAAGCGACCGGGCTGCTTTGGAACGTCATGGGATAAACCTCAAGAAACTGTCAGAACGCGGATGCCATATCTTTTTCACACAGGTATTCAGGCACAATTTTTTTCATGGAGACATGCATCCAGGCAATATTTTTGTTTCCTACGATAACCCGGAAGATCCCAAGTATATCGGGGTTGATTTTGGAGTGATCGGCACGCTTACAACGTCTGACAAAAGATATCTTGCAGAAAATCTTCTGGCATTTTTCAATCGGGACTACCGCAGGGTTGCAGAACTGCATCTGGAGTCGGGCTGGGTGCCTCCGGATGTACGGGTGGAGGAATTTGAATCGGCTATTCGAACTGTGTGCGAGCCCGTGTTCCAGCGGCCGCTCAGCGAGATTTCATTTGGAAATCTGCTTGTTCGGCTCTTCCAGACAACACGCCGTTTCAATATGAAGGTTCAGCCCCAGCTGGTCTTGTTGGAAAAGACCATGCTGAGCATCGAGGGTCTGAGTCGTCAACTGGACCCCAGCCTGAATCTCTGGGACAGCGCAAAACCTTTCATGGAGCGCTGGATGAGCGAGCAGGTGGGTATGCGCGCGCTGGCTTTGGGGGTACGCAAACAGCTTCCCCGGATGGCAGAACGCCTGCCAGAAATTCCGGATCTGGTCTATACGAGCATGAAAAAATTTGAACAAAATCATGACATGCTTGAGCAGCAAAGTCAGGAATTCAAGGCCCTGCGTACGGAAGTAAGAAAATCGAATCGGAACGTAGCGGTCATCCTGATACTTGCACTGGCGGCTACCCTGCTGGGCATGTGGTATCTCTAGTTATCTGCCGACTACCATGAGGCCCGGCATGTAAATGGACGTTACACCCATTCTTGGTTGTTTAAATGGTGCGCAGCGGGAAGCAGTGACTGCAGGGAATGTGCCTGCATTGGTTATTGCAGGTGCGGGTAGCGGTAAAACGCGTGTCTTGGTGCACCGAATTGCATGGCTGTGCGATGTGCAATCGGTTTCACCGTACAGCCTGCTGGCGGTCACGTTTACGAATAAGGCCGCAGCCGAGATGCGCGCGCGCATAGAACATCTTCTGAACCATGCGGTAGGGGGTCTGTGGATCGGAACCTTCCACGGCATATCGCATCGTCTATTACGTGCTCACTGGCAAGAGGCGGGCCTCAAGGAGAACTTTCAAGTCCTGGACAGTGGAGACCAGTTGCGCCTGGTGAAGCGCATCATTCAGGGTTTGGGCCTTGATGACTCCAAATGGCCTCCCAAGCTGGCACGAGGATTTATCAACAGCCAAAAAGAGGAAGGATTGAGAGCTGCCGATCTACAGGGACGTGAAGACCAGAACGAACGGCAGTTGATACGGATATACACCGCTTACGAGCAAGAGTGCGAACGTACCGGATCAGTAGATTTTGCCGAATTGTTGCTGCGAAGCCTCGAGCTTTTGCTGAAAAAGGCTGAAATTCTCGCTCACTACCGTGAAAAATTTCGCCACATCCTGGTCGATGAATTCCAGGATACGAACGCCATCCAGTACCAATGGCTCAAGACGTTTGCCGGAGAAGACAATCCCGTTTTTGCTGTCGGTGATGATGACCAGTCTATCTACGGCTGGCGAGGTGCGCGAATTGAAAATATTCGCAACTTTGAGCGTGATTACAAGAACGCGCAGGTATTCAGGCTGGAACAAAACTATCGTTCGACCAATACAATTCTGTCGGCTGCGAACTCGTTGATCGGCAATAACGCAGGCCGAATGGGAAAAAAACTGTGGACCGAAGGAAGCGAAGGAGAGCCTGTTCAATTGTATGCTGCATTCAATGAGCAGGACGAGGCACGCTACGTTGCTGACAGAGTGCAGCAATGGGTTGAGGACGGCACGAAACGCCGTGATGAGATTGCCATTTTGTATCGCTCCAACGTGCAGTCGCGGGTGTTTGAAGAGGTCTTTATTTCACAAAGCATCCCGTACCGGGTCTACGGAGGGCTGCGCTTTTTTGAACGTGCAGAAATCAGGGATGCCCTGGCCTACCTGCGCCTGGCAAAAAACCCTGATGATGATCCTTCTTTCGAGCGCATCGTCAATACTCCGCCGCGCGGAATCGGCCAGCGCACAATGACGCAGCTGCGTGACTTTGCACGTGCTCGCCAGAGTACACTCTGGAATGCCGCTGCAGAGGCCTCCCGCACGGACCTGCTGGCCTCGCGCTCTGCAAATGCAATGGGAAAATTTCTGCAGTTCATGCAAAACCTGGAAGAGGATATCCGCGGACTGGAGCTTGAAGAACAGGTTGATCTCATCATCCAGATGTCCGGTTTACTGGAACATCATGGTCGGGAAAATGGTGAAAAAGCAAAATCACGTGTCGAAAACCTGCAGGAGCTGGTGACAGCTGCCAGAGACTTTGATCTCAAAAATGAACTGTATGCAGGCATGCAGCCCGCAGATGCTTTTCTGGTTCATGCAGCCCTCGAGGCGGGTGAAGGTCAGGGCGCCCAGTGGGAGGATTGCGTACAGTTGATGACACTGCATGCGGCCAAGGGGCTGGAGTTTGCCTTGGTGTTTGTCGTTGGCCTGGAGGAAGGCCTTTTCCCCACGGGGATGTCAATGGAAGAACCAGGCAGGCTCGAGGAAGAGCGTCGCTTGTGCTACGTCGGGATCACGCGAGCGTGCCAGCAACTGGTGCTTACCTATGCCGAGTCCAGGCGTCGCTATGGTGCTGAAAGCTACTACAATTCACCTTCCCGGTTCATTAACGAAATTCCGGCTGAACTGATGACCGAGGTACGCCCGCGGGCGATGCTTGCCAAGCCGGTCCACTCGGGTACAAAAGCGGGCTTGTTTGCCAAGGATACGGGGGTCAGGATTGGGAGCAACGTCAATCACAGTAAATTCGGCAAGGGCGTGGTAATGGATTGTGAAGGGGCCGGCAGCAGCGCCAGGGTGCAGGTGAATTTCGAGACAGAGGGTTGTAAATGGCTGGTCTTGTCTTATGCAAATCTTGACGTGCTTGCTTGATATGAACACGGGTTTCGCTTTCCATGCAGGCTGGGTGAAGGCGCGAATTGCACATCCGGATTTAGGAGTGCGCCCACCAGTAGCATATACTTAGCCAAGGCAACTTCCCAAATTGACCATGCAAAGAAGAAAATTTTTGCGCTATGCAGGAGCAAGCGCAGTCCTTGCAGGAGGCTTGAGCGCCTGTGAAGGAGAAAAGACATCGGATGTTTCTGCATCCGTTGATTCGCGAACCTGGGACTGGAAGATGGTCACCACTTGGCCAAAATTTTTCCCGGGCCTTGGTACTGGAGCCGAGTTTCTGGCTGAGCAAATCAACGTGATGACAGGAGGGCGTATCCATGTGACGGTGTACGGTGCCGGCGAGTTAGTACCCGCCTTTGAAATATTCGATGCCGTGTCAAACGGTTCTGCACAGATGGGCCATGGTTCGGCCTATTACTGGAAAGGCAAGTATCCTGCTCTGCAGTTTTTCTCCACCACGCCCTTCGGTATGACTGCCATGGAGATGAACAGCTGGCTATACCATGGGGGTGGGATGCAGTTATGGCAGGAAGCGTACGAAACGTTTGGTCTTGTTCCGGCAGCATCAGGAAACACCGGGGTGCAGATGGCAGGCTGGTTTAACAAGGAGGTCAATTCACTGGAAGATTTGAAAGGACTAAAGATGCGTATTCCAGGTCTTGCAGGCGAGGTGCTGAAACGGGCTGGTGGCACACCGGTTAATCTTCCTGGTGGTGAGCTTTTTACTTCATTGCAATCCGGTGCCATCGATGCTGCGGAATGGGTAGGCCCCTACAATGATCTGGCCTTTGGGTTTCATGAGATCGCCCGTTATTATTATTATCCGGGCTGGCACGAGCCCGGCACAGCACTTGAATGCTTTGTGAACAAGGAAGCCTTTGACGAGTTGCCCGAAGATTTGCAGGGCATTGTGGTCAATGCCTGCCGGGTGGCCAACCAAGACATGCTGGCAGAGTACATAGCCCGTAACAATGATGCGCTGGAGACATTAGTGAATGAACACGGTGTTGAATTGCGGGCTTTGCCAGAGGATGTTCTGAATACGTTGGCGCAAATTTCTGAGGAGGTCATTGAAGAACTGGCATCTTCTGATCCTCTGGCAAGAAAGATTCACGATTCCTACCGCCAATTTCTTACGAAATCGCGTGCCTGGCTGGATATATCCGAGCGTGCATACTTGAACTTGGACCCGGTATGGAAATCCCGTTCCTGACGGGTGCCCGGTCAGGCATCGTGACTGGGTAACGCAGTCTAGTATATTTTGTCGGGCAGCCAGGTTGCCAGGGCAGGGAATCGCACCAGCAACAACAAGGCCAGTACCTGTATCGCGATGAATGGTGCCACACCACGATAAATCTGCTTGGTGCGAATTTCTGCCGGTGCCACACCACGCAGATAAAACAGGGCAAATCCGAACGGCGGAGTCAGGAAAGAAGTCTGCAGATTAATGGCGATCATAATTCCCAGCCAGACCGGATCAATCCCCAGGCTCAACAACACGGGTCCGACAATCGGCACCACGACGAAGGTGATCTCGATAAAGTCCAGGATAAAACCCAATAAAAACATCAGCACCATGACTACCAGCATTGCGGAGAGTGCACCTCCAGGCAATTGCACCAATAGTTCGTGTACGGCACTGTCTCCCCCGTAACCTCTGAACACCAGAGAGAAAATCGAGGCTCCAATAAAAATCATGAACACCATACAGGTGATTCGTACGGACCTTCTTATGACATCTCGAAGGCAATCGAGATCGAGACGGCGATAAAGAGAGGCCAGTAGAAGTGCGCCGACGGCACCCACCGAGGCCGCCTCGGAAGGAGTGGCAATACCTAGAATGATCGAACCGAGCACTGCCACGATCAGTGCGATAGGGGGCACCAATGCGCGTAACACCTGTATGACCCATGCGCCAGCTCTTATGTCTGAGTCGCGTTTGACGATGGGCATCATCTCGGGTTTGAGCCAAGCGACGATTACCAGATACGCCAGGTACAAACCTACCAGCAGAATGCCCGGGATGATGGCGCCCACGAACAAGTCACCTACTGAGACTGTGTCTGGCCTAAAGTTACCCTGGCTGAGTTGTGCTTGTTGGTATGCAGAGGATAGGACATCTCCCAACAACACCAGAATGATCGATGGGGGGATAATCTGGCCAAGCGTGCCGGAAGCGCAAATCATGCCTGTTGAAATTTCAGGGTGATAGCCTCTTTTAAGCATGGTAGGCAGTGACAATAATCCCATGGTCACTACAGTGGCTCCCACGATGCCGGTGCTTGCCGCTAGCAACATGCCAACCAGCACTACAGATATCCCAAGCCCACCGCGCAGCGAACCAAACAGTGAACCCATGGTGTCAAGCAATGTGTCGGCAATATTTGACCGTTGCAGCATGACGCCCATGAATACAAATAGAGGAACTGCAATCAGTGTCTCATTCGTCATTATTCCGAACAGGCGACTTGGAAAAGCCTGCAACAGTGCAGGTTCGAATGTCCCGGTTGCAATTCCTGCTGCAGCGAATATGAGAGATACCCCTGCAAGTGTGAAGGCAACAGGGTACCCCAGCAGCAACACCAGGATCACAGCTAAAAACAGTATGAAGGCAACGATTTCCATCGTGGTGATCTACTTGCGTAAAGTAATCCAGGCGCGGCCAGCCATTGAAATGGCCTGCAGAATCAAAAGGGTGGCCATGACGGGAATGAAGGTCTTCAGAATGAAAACCAGTGGCAAGCCCCCCGCCTCACGGGATGTCTCAAGATACTTCCAGGAACTGATTACGTAATCAAAGCTCGTCCAGGCGATGAAGCCGGCAAAAGGCAGCAACAGCAGCACGCAGCCCAGCAAATCAACCCAGGCTCTTTTGCGCAAAGACATTCCCTGATAAAAAATATCCACCCGCACATGTTCATTGTGTTTGAGCGTATAAGCACCCGCTACCATGAAAACAAACGCATGCAGATAGGTGATGGATTCCTGAAGAGCGATGCTTCCAAAATTAAGGCCGTAACGCAGCACTGCTACCAGAAAGGTAATGACTGTCATAATCAGTATAAGCCAGGCGGAAAATGTTCCGACACGCTCGTTCAGTGCATCAATTTGACTGCACAGCTTTTCCATTTTTTGTCTCAAGTAAGTGAAGCCAGTTCAGAAATCCAGATCCGGGGTGTAACGGATTCTAGAGAGCAGGATGTGTTTGAAGGCATCAGGGTCTTTTATGTGTGTTATCTCTCCGTCTTTGGGGTGGATCTGATCTCTCAGGCGTGAGAGCCAAAATCTCAATGCAGCCGCACGTAGCATGTACCCCCATGCTTTGAACTCGCAATCATGAAATTGACGTTCCATGCGGTAGGCTTCAACGAGTGGCGTATACAATTCCATATCTAGATTGCCTTCGTCGTCGCTGCACCAGTCATTCACAGTGATGGCAAGATCAAATAACAGATAATCATTGCAGGAGAGATAGAAGTCGATGATGCCGGTAAGTGCGTAGCGCTTGAACATCACATTGTCACGAAATAAATCAGCGTGCACGATCCCCTTCGGAAGATTGGGATCCAAAGGCTGCTTACGCAGCTGAATCTCCTGTTTCAGCAGTTGCTGGTCATCCTTTGAAATCTTGTGGAACAAGCGATCTGTCGTTTGCACTGCCCACTCAATTCCACGCGGGTTATCCAAATCACCTCTGAAAGATTCACCGAGAATATGTATTTGTGCCAGGGCATGTCCAACTGCCGCACAGTGTTTTGCAGTGGGGATCAAAACATTATGTCCTTCCAGACGTCTTACGATTGCGGCGGGCTTGTTTTTCAATTCACGCACGTAATCGCCATGCAAGTCTGCGATCGGATGAGCCGTAGGCATGCCGTGGTCCGACAGGTGTGCCATCAGTGCCAAGTAATATGGCAAGGTGTCAAAACCTACTTCTTCAAATATTGTCAGTACAAATTTGCCGTTTTCAGTAGTTACAAAATAATTGGTGTTTTCGATACCTGCATTGATACCTTCATGGTTTAATAACGTACCCAACGAGTAGTTTTTTAGAAAAACTTCAAGCTCCTGTGGCTTGATGTTTGTATAAACGGACATGTACTGTGACTATGGTTAGTTATGTCGTTGCCGCGAACGGTCTACAATCCCTGAAGCAAAAAATTAGGACATCCTGCCTGCAGATGGCCAGCTGCAGGCATCTACCTGGCTAGACGACG
The DNA here is from genome assembly GCA_026710875.1 of Gammaproteobacteria bacterium. Taxonomy (GTDB): domain Bacteria; phylum Pseudomonadota; class Gammaproteobacteria; order UBA4575; family UBA4575; genus WTFY01. The sequence goes on from JAPOQE010000163.1 coordinate 43,678, forward strand.
TGATGAGTTTATGCTGTGGAATAATTCGTGCAACCCCTGCAGTAAATACGCGCAATCATAGCGTGCAGTATGAACTTCCTCCAGTAATTACCGATCTTAGATGAAGCATGTCTGACTCCGACCAATCCCCTGTTATTCTGGTTGACGGCTCGTCCTATCTGTATCGCGCCTTTCATGTGCCGGAACTGCAGTCTCTGATCACATCATCCGGGCAACCCACCGGAGCTGTTTACGGTGTTGTGAACATGATCAAGAGACTACTGGGCAAGGAGCAGCCCAGCCACATCGCGGTGGTGTTCGATGCCAAGGGCAAAACTTTCCGACATGAGTTATACACCGAGTACAAGGCCAACCGACCACCGATGCCGGATGAGCTTCGCACGCAGATAGACCCCCTGCATTCTGTAATACGTGCACTGGGGCTCGTATTGCTCTCTGAGCCCAACGTTGAAGCGGATGATGTAATTGGAACATTAGCCTCACAGGCAGTGGAGCAAGGTCGTGAGGTTCTGATTTCGACCGGCGACAAGGATATGGCACAACTGGTAAACGAGCATGTCACGTTGGTCAATACCATGACAAATACGAAAATGGATGCTTCGGGTGTGATGAAAAAATTTGGTGTCACACCACACCAGATTATCGACTATCTTGCATTAACGGGGGACAAGTCTGACAACATACCCGGGGTGCCAGGTGTTGGCCCAAAAACGGCAGCCAAATGGCTGAATGAATACGGCTCACTGGAAGAAATTGTATCTCATGCAGATTCCATTACCGGGAAGATTGGTGAGAAGCTGCGTGCTCATATTGCACAACTACCCCTTTCACATGATCTCGCATCGATACGCTGTGCGTTGGAATTGCCGGTGGATATTGATGATTTGCGAGTTCAGTCACCGGACATTGGACAGTTAAAAACGTTATATACCGAGCTTGAATTCAAGTCCTGGATGAGTTCGCTAGCTACCCATGAAAGTGACCCGATGCCGGTCGCCCCTGACGAGGCGATCGCAGACACAACCAGTTATGAGCTCATCCTGAACGAGGAAGACCTGGACCGCTGGCTGGCAAGCGTGCAAAACGCGGACCTAGTAGCCATGCATGCACAAACAGATTGTCCGGACTATATGCGAGCCGAGGTTGTCGGCTTGTCTCTTTCAGTGAGTCCCGGTGAAGCGGCCTATATCCCTTTCGCACATCATTATCCGGATGTGCCCGAACAACTGGACCGCAATACCACCCTGAAAAGACTTGAACCCATTCTAAATTCAACCCCACCCAAAGTTATTGGTCATAATCTCAAGCACGATCGCAGCGTGTTGTTAAATTATGGAATTCATCTTGAAGGGGTTCGGCATGACATCATGCTGCAGTCTTATGTAAGTAATTCCGTGGCCAGTCGTCATGACTTGAATTCATTGTGCAAAAAGTATCTTGATCGCACGAACGTGGATATCACGGATATTATCGGAAAGGGAGCCAAACGAATCGCGTTTGACCAGGTAGCGCTTGATGATGCTACGGAATTTGTTTCAGGAAGTGCAGACATGGCACTGCGGTTGCACAAGATGTTCTGGTCTGAGCTGCAACAACCACAGAAATCCAGGCTAAAGAGCCTGTATGAGGAAGTGGAACTCCCAATGCTGAAGGTCCTTTCGAACATGGAACGCCAGGGGGTTCTGCTTGATTCCCGGCAGCTGACAAAGCAGAGCCAGCAGCTTGATGAAAGGATCCAAGAGATTGAAGCACAGGCGTTTGAGCTTGCCGGGGAAGAGTTTAACCTGGGCTCTCCAAAGCAAATCCAGGAAGTCTTGTTCGAAAGACAGGGCTTGCCTGTGCGACGTAAAACCCCTACCGGTCAGCCCTCGACGGCAGAGGACGTGTTGCAGGAACTTGCACGGGATTTCCCCTTGCCCAAGCTCTTGTTGGAGCATCGCGCACTCAGCAAGCTGAAATCAACCTATACCGACAAGCTTCCCGGTCTGATCAACCCGGTTACAGGACGCATTCACACTTCCTACCACCAAGCCGTTGCAGCTACGGGTCGCCTGTCTTCTTCGGACCCCAATTTACAAAACATCCCGATCCGTACGGAAGAGGGGCGGCGAATTCGACAGGCCTTCGTGGCACCGGAATCTCATACCATACTGGCAGCCGACTACTCGCAAATTGAACTGCGTATCATGGCACATCTGTCACAAGATGAGCGATTGTGTGACGCCTTTTCAAAAGGCGAAGACATTCATCGTGCAACGGCTGCTGAGGTATTTGCATGCAGCCTTGAAGCTGTGGGTCCTGAACAAAGGCGTGCAGCCAAAGCGATCAACTTTGGCTTGATTTATGGCATGTCGGCATTTGGTCTGGCAGCACAACTTGGGATTTCCCGTTCTGAAGCCCAGCAGTACGTGCGCCTCTACTTTGATCGCTACCCGGGGGTGAAGAAGTACATGGGAGATATACGCGAACAAGCACGCACACAGGGCTATGTGGAGACACTTTTTGGTCGGCGACTCTATCTGCCCGACATCAACCACAAAAATGTCAAGCTACGCCAGTACGCAGAGCGTACGGCGATTAATGCGCCGATGCAGGGAACGGCTGCTGACATCATCAAGCGCGCCATGATTCAGATCGATGCCTGGCTTGAGCAGGAGAATCCGGGATGCAAGATGATCATGCAGGTCCATGATGAACTTGTTTTTGAGGTCCACAGGGAATACATGGATGTCGTCTGTGAGTCGGTAAAACGGAAAATGTCAGCTGCGGCCGAACTTTCCGTACCTCTGGTCGTGGATGCAGCGTATGGCAATAACTGGGATGAAGCTCACTAACAGAACGTTTTGTTTGGCAAGGAACGACAGGTGTGGTGTGCTGGAGGTTGCCTGGACCGACATCAGCATCCTCCGCGTCACTACCCACACCTGACGCATCAACTTTTCCTGTAAAGCAGGTCACCACCGGCCCTGGGTATCGCAGGCCGGATTGCGACAGCCGCAGTATTGTTTATTTGATGCAGCGAGCCTGCTCTACCGGACTCTGTAACGAACCCCCCCTTTGACTGGCTTATTCAAAAACCGCCCCGGGATTATCCAGGCTGTCAGACCCTTCGAACTCGATCGAGGCCAGCTGCAGGGCAGCCGCCGCCTGTTCGATCGCACGTGTCTGCGTGGTTAAGGCATCAATGGCAGCCTGAACCCTGGCATTACCCGCGTCATTGCCCGTACCGATCATCTGGTCATAGGCTTCTCCGCTTTTCGCCGAATACACAAGCTTTTCCATTGCAGCCATGGTGGTATCCAGCTGATCACGCAAGTCCCGGTCGACCGTGGGTGATGTTGCGGCGACAATGGCAGAGAGGCTCGGCCCCTCTACCACTGAACCATCGATACGGTGATACCTGCCTAGATAGATGTTACGGATACCCATTGCATCATAGTAGTGGGAGTGATGGGTGTTGTCGCTGAAGCAGTCATGCTCCTCTTCAGGATCATGCAACAGCAGCCCAAGCTGCATCCTCTCGCCAGCCAGTTCTCCATAGGAAAGACTGCCCATGCCGGTCACGATTGTTGACAGACCGGTCTCAGCGCTGCCGCCGATCAAGCCTTCACGCGCTTTACCACCAGGGGCCCACTGAGCAACCATCCAAGTCAGGTCATCCACCAGCAGATCCGTCGCTGCTTTCAGGTAGGCTGCCCGTCGCTCACAGTTTTTCCAGGAGCAATTGTCCGGGTCAAAGTCAGTGGCAGGACGATTGCCACTGCCCGAGCCTATACCGTTGAGATCTTGGCCCCAGAGCAGAAATTCTATGGCATGGTATCCCGTTGCAACATTGGCTTCGACGCCACCGAGTTCGTGCAGCGTGTTAGCTAGCAGGTCCTTGGTGATGTGCGCTGTGTCAATGGTTTGCCCGGAGAAGGTGAAACTTGAACTTGCAATGACATTGGCCCTGTAGGCCGGATTTTCCTCTGACTCCGCACCATAGCTTGCAGCGACATAGTCAATCAGACCCTCATCGAGGGGCCAGGCATTTACCCTGCCTTCCCAGTCATCAACAATCGCATTGCCAAACCGGAAGACTTCGCTCTGCATATAGGGAACTCGGGAGGCTAACCAGGCTGTCCGCGCATGGCGCAGATTTTCCACGGTCGGCGCCGCGATCAACTCGTCGACGGCATTCTGCAAGACGCGCGCCGTGATCAGCGAATCCTCATACACCGCGTGTGCCAAATCGGTGTAGTGTTTAACAACCTCGCTTGCTTGCGGCACTGCAAAAGCAGGCGCGGTCATAAATGACAGCGCCGCTATGACCAGGCAGGTCTTTCTCATCAGTTTTTTCATGATTGATTTACTCTCAATTTGTGGTTGCTTAGAATTCTGTTGCGAGCTGGAAGGTGACGATATCAGCGTCACCACCTGAATAGTCATTTGTATCAGGGTCTCCGTAATCCTCGTCGAATGCCCCTTCTACCGCCAGCGCAATTCCTTCCATCATTTCAACCGACAGGCCGACGAGGAAGCGCTCTTCAGGCAATTCAAGTGCAGCTGCTTCATCGGTCTCCTGGTATCCAATGGCAAACGTTGCGGGCATGCCCGCCAGCTCAAAATCAAGTGCGGCTTCAACCATGTAGCTGCTCGGTTCGGCACCTTCTCCATCAAACTCCATCTCGCCCATCTCGAAATCTTCGGTTGCTCCGAGGTACTCGGTGAGAAGCGACAGGTTTCCAAGTCGCAGCTGTGCACTTGCAGACCAGCCGCCGACCTGGCTGTCATATACACCCTCATCACCCAGATTATCTGTAACGAGTTCCTGCAGACTGTCGGAGTCCCCTATGTCGCTGATGTACGAGAGATTCAGACCAAACTCCGTACCTTCTCCTTCAATCGAATAGCCGACAGCAGCACCAAAGCTGTCAATCTCGGATTCCCCATCTTCATCAAGATCGCCATTGAAGGCATAAAGCGCACCGCGCATACCTCCGGATTCAAAACCGAATTGCAGTGCGGATTCTCTTGTTTCACCAAGTTCAAGGGTCATGGAGTCCGATATGAAGTTGCTTTCAAATACGCCAAATGGAACAAAGAACTGGCCTGCCGTAATTACCCAGGGGCCTGGTGTAAACGTCATCGTCGCGACATCTACTTCCAAAGGCGTGTCATCTTCCTCATACAAAAGAACAACTTCCGCACTTGCCATGTCGGTAAGTTCGCCAGCGATCCCAAGCTCCACCGTTGCCACTGCAACATCCGATTCCTCGTCGGTCCTACTCGGGTCCACATAGGCAGCTTCTACTTCAATGAGGCCACCAATTTCGATTGAATTTGACGACTCGTCCTCGTGTCTGGATAGCGTTGCAAGCTGGCGGTCCTTTTCGACGATGACCTTATCCTGAGCGGCAACACGTTCTTCCAAATACTGTATGCGTCGTTCCATGTTTGCGAGCCGCTCCTCAATTGATTCTTTGGCCAGGATTGGTGCGTGCCAGACCAGTACCACTGCTCCGGCGAAAAACATGGCCCACAATTTATTCATATCTGTACCTCCTTAGTACTAATGCGTATTATTATCATTCTTATTAGCATGATGTAAACAATTTTTTTATTCCAAAGAATTATGATGGATGGGAATGTCGGTCCTGACTCGTTCACCATGCAACGCATGGCCACTAGTAACGTATAGATATGTTATTTCATAAAAATCCAAGGTCCTTGATCCTTGTAGCGGGGATCTGCTTATGGGCTGTTTCGACGCTGTCTCTAGCTGCGCAAGATGCGGAACGCCAGCGGGTTTTGGCAGTAATACAACCCACCGAAAATTTTTCTCTGGCAGAAGCCTATGAGCTTCGCCCGGGAGGTGCAGCCACGGTATTCAAAAGAGTGAATCGCGATGCTTTCTCGCACCCATCAGCCAATATGCCCTTTGAACGCCAACTCGACTTCAGGGTGGGCGATGGAATTTTCAAGAAAATCTGGGTTTCATCGCCAAGCTCAACCACATCTTCGGATGGCTTGGGTCCTCTCTTTAATGCGCGTTCTTGCCAACGCTGTCACCTGAAAGACGGGCGGGGACGTCCACCGGTTGAAGGTGAGAAATCAGGCTTGATGCTTCTGAAATTATCTATTCCATCGCAGACCGAAGAGGATCGCTTGGCCCTTTTACAACACCGCATCAGCACTATTCCGGAGCCGACCTACGGAAGCCAGCTACAAAATTTCTCAGTCCAGGGTGTGCATAGTGAGGGTGAACTCTTGATTCAATACGAGGAGGTGCCAGTTCGGCTTGCAGATGGGGAAATCATCAATCTGCGTAATCCGGTGTATAAAATTACAGATCTTCACTATGGAAAACTACATCCCGATGCGATGATTTCACCCCGTGTGCCTCCCCCCGTGATCGGGATGGGCCTGCTGGAGGCAATCCTGGATGCAGATATCCTTCGCCATGCCGATCCGGATGACCTGGATGGGGATGGGATATCCGGGCGGGCAAGGCAGGTGTGGAGTGATGAGCACAAGAAAGTGATGCTTGGCCGATTTGGCTGGAAGGCTGGACAGCCCACTCTTGAGCAGCAGGCCGCGGATGCATTTCTGAACGATATTGGAGTATCTACCTCCCTCTATCCGATACCACATGGAGATTGCACCGCTGCACAAAAGGACTGCGTGGCAGGTCCGCATGGGGACACGCCTGCCAGCAATGGCATCGAAGCCGTTACAAAAATGTTTGACCGCCTGGTTTTCTATACCCGAAATCTGGGTGTCCCTGCCCGGCGCAAGGTCGATGACCCTACGGTGCTAAAGGGCAAGCGCTTGTTCTATGAAGCACAATGTGCTGCGTGTCACGTGCCAAAATTCGTGACTCGGCGTGACTCGATAGGGGAGGAGCAGTCCTTCCAGCTGATATGGCCCTACACGGACCTCTTATTGCATGATATGGGTGAGGGGCTTACGGACAAGCGACCCGAAGGTAATGCCACTGGGCAGGAATGGCGAACGCCACCACTTTGGGGAATCGGGCTTACAGAGATGGTCAGTGGACATACCCAATTTTTGCATGATGGGCGTGCGCGCAATCTTCTGGAAGCCATACTCTGGCATGGTGGTGAGGCGGAGGCCTCAAAGCAGCGAGTGACCAGGATGGCACGAGATGATCGCGATGCACTTCTAGCATTCTTGCGTTCTCTATGATCCACGAGTGAAGGCTGATGAGAAATTCATGCAGGTTGTCTTACTTATGGCCATGGCGGCCCCTGCATGAAGTCATTATGCGAAGGCACAGAGGGAGCGAGATGGGCGTTATACCTCTTTTGGCTAGGGGGAGGTCGAGACCCTACTCACATTGAGCCGTGAACTTTCATGACTTTATGCTCTCTAAGCCATAGTGCTAGTGCTACAGCACAACCCGCTTCCCTCCCTAAGCGGGCATTTTCGACTTGGAAATTCCAACCAAGTCACGATTAGCCCCGGTTTTTCAATTTGACCGGGGCGCCTTTTTTAGTCCTGATCCGCTCTATACAAAGCTTGATGGACCCATGCCGAAATTTTTTCCTGAACCTGCACAATGCCGATCCGTTTCGTGGCTGAAAATATCTGTGTCCCTGCATCGAATCCACGCTGCTCCAGTTCGGAAGTGACTCGGGTCAGCGACTTGGTCATCGTATTTCTGTTGACCTTATCAACCTTTGTCAACAGGACATAAAGAGATAGCCCGTAATGCTTGCTCCAGTGGACCATGGTCCAGTCAATATCAGTCAATGGATGGCGAACATCCATCAGTAAGACCAGACCACACAATGCATGGCGCTGGACCAGATAGGACTCTGTCAGTCTTTGCCATTGGCGCTGTTTGGGAGCGGGTGCCTTGGCATAACCATAACCGGGCAGATCCACAAGTCGGATGTCACCATCCAGTTTGAAGAAATTGATCAACTGTGTGCGCCCGGGTGTCTTACTGGTGCGTGCCAGATTGTTTTGTTGACAGATGGCATTGAGCGCACTTGATTTCCCGGCATTGGAGCGGCCGCAAAATGCAATTTCTGCCCCCTTATCTTGAGGAAAATCTTGTAGGGTGCTGGCACTTTTCAAAAACCGCACTTGTTGCAAAGGCAGACTCATAGACACGCAATCACTGGTTTTTTTGGGAGCATTGTATATAAAAACATTTCGCAACCTTGGCCATTTGCAGTTATCCCTGTTTACAGTATGGCAACAATGGGGACTTTAAGTGAACCAATTCAGACTGAAACCGCTGCTTTAATTTGCTGCACGCCGCTTTCTTGGATGAACAGCCACCCCCAGTGAATACATCGCAATTGTCGTTGTGGATACTTTGGCGATATTATACTTCGCGTACCAAGGGGGAAAATTTGATATGATCCACGACCACGACAATCAAGACAAGAGTGTTTGGGACGTGATCCAAATCTACCTGCATCAGCTTCTCCGTGCTCAAAACCTGATAGCGAGAGCCAGGCGCGCCAAGACATTTGATGACCAGGTATTTAATACCGAACGCCTCAAATTTGTCTCTGAAACACTGGATACGCTGAACATTGATCTTGAAAAGATGAAGCTCAGACTATCTATTAAGCAGTTGAGGTGTGTAAAGAAAAAACTCAAAAGCCTTATAGAAAACCCGCCCCAGGAAAATATAAAGATTGAGGCCATATTGCTTGGCAAGGCACTGGATGAGCTTCAGGGCCGCGTTGAAGATGAGCTTGAAATAAGCCTGCTGTATTACTTTAATTCAAAAGAAAAGGAGAGGATTAAACAGACAGGCAAGGTGTTCGGCACCGAGGTATGGAAGAAGCTTCCTGAAGCACGCGATGAACTGAATGAGGCCGTGAGTTGCATGGGCTTTTCACGCTGGACAGCCAGCGTATGTCACATGATGCGGGCGATAGAGTGCGTGCTGCATGTGATCTCGGACAGACTTGGGGTGACGGTAAAGCCGAACTGGAATTGGGGCACCATCATCAGGGAAATAGATAAGAAGATCGAAACTATGCCTAAAGGAGATGAAAAGGATTACTGGTTTGACGTTAAGCTGCACATTCTGTGCATAAAGAACTGTAGGCTCAAATCCATGCATGTACGCGCAGGCTACATGTTCGGTCAGGAAGATGCGGAGAAAATATATCAGGCTGTCAAAGGCTTTCTGCAAAGCCTTGCCAAAGAGATCTAGTGCTTCTTGCGCTTGGGATTTACAACCTTCTCAAATGCCTCATCTAGGGGCTGGGTATCACACCCCAGCTCCTTGGCCTTTTTGACAAAGCGCTTGTATTGCTCGGGATCCTCGGGCTTTATCTTCTTTTTCGGCATGATGGAAACGTGAACACGTAATACAGAAACCAGATAGGCGTGCCGAACAGAACCGCCAGCGTGATCAAGGTCGTGAGCGCAGATAACAGCGTCCCTTCCGCGATCCCTTCCCAAAGCCCCATGATTATGAAGGGCGCAAACACCCACCCTGCAAACCGCCAGTTATCCCCGCGTGTAGGGGGATCGCTTGAAAGATCAAGCATGTACCCGCCTGCGCACATGTAGGCCGCAAACAGCAGGTAAACCCAAATTGGCATCATTTTTATCTCCTGTGATGCTAGAATATTACCATGAACTCAAATTTGAAATTTGAACACGTACCCGCTACCAGCAAACTCATGAGTCGGACGGCTTCTCGCTTGCAAGGTCTACGCGAGTATGAATTGACTCAAAGAGAAGGTTCAGCGCGTCCTGATGCGCCTTCAACAGGTGAGACAGATACTTCTCGGTATCAGGGTTCTCAACAAGCGACTGCCTGATACTCTCTCTGACATCAATCTCTAGCGTGTTTGCTGTGGTCTTGGGGTCTTCGGTCTCCAGTATGAACCATGCGCATAGCTGGGCAACCAGCAAGTTCAATACAGCAACATGAGCCACGACTTCCAGATACGCCCCTTGTGGCTCGTTTAATTCTTCTGTCATATTTCCTCCCGTTATAGTTGTAGCTTGGTTTTCAGGTACTCCATGCCCCGATCACCCTTGATGCGATTACAGTTGCTGCACAGCAGTTGCAGGTTCTCGATGTGATCCCCGCCCCCCTTGCCCTTCGCGATGATGTGATCCACCTCAAAGTGTTGAGGCTTGAAATGATCCTCGCACCCATTACAGTGTCCGCCCTGCTCTCCATACAGCTTGACCCGATTGGCCTTGCAGTTGTAGGGCGGTAGCTTGCCGAGATCCGTGCGCCTGGGTATATCCCTGCGATGGATGGCTGTGCCAAACATGGGTGTGTGATCGCCCACCTGTTTCCGTTCTCCGAGATTCACTTCCTTGTTCAACCTCTGCCCTACCAGTTCATGGGCTTTGGCACTGATGTCAATTCCAACCCATTGCCTGTTTTCAATCTCTGCCGCAACACACGTAGTGGCACACCCGCAAAATGGATCAAGTACCACGTCTCCCTCGTTACTGGATGCCCTGATAATGCGCTCCAACAAGGCCAAAGGCTTTTGGGTAGGGTAGCCAACCCGCTCTTTGGCATTCGGATTTATAATTGAAATCTCCCACCAGTCCGGGCATGGGTTTTCTGCTGGTTTTTGGGTTGCCACCTGATGCCTTCTACCCTCAATAAATACCGACTGCTGTTTTTTTCCTTTCCATCTTTTCAGGGTGCCCGGACCAACAGGCACGGTTTGGATGTTAAATACATTTGCATTTGACTTTGAGTAGAAAAGCAGCACGTCATGATTTCTCACAAATTGGCTGCTATTAGTTGCCCATTTCCTGTAGCACCAAACCACTTCATTCCTGAATGCCTTGCGCCCCCAGATCGCGTCCATTACGAGCTTCAGGTAGTGGCTCATGGTCGGATCGCAGTGCAGGTAGATCGAGCCTGTGGGCTTGAGTATGCGGTGCATCTCCAAAAGGCGCGGGGCCATGTACGCAAGGTAGGACTTGTCGCTGTTGGTCATCGCGGCCAGCAGGATGCGATGCAGGGCAGGATGCTTGGCCTCAATGAGATTGATCCACTCGGTGTCCACGTCGCGCAGTGTCCACGTATCCTTGAACTCGGCCCCCGCAGCTTCACTGCCGATAGGTGCCGCGTAATTGGCCTTGGAGTTAAATGGCGGGTCGAGGTAAATCAGATCAACCGAGGCGCTATTCAGCCCCCGCATGATGGGCAGGTTATCCCCTGTCCATATGGTCTTATCAGCCCAATTCTGCGGGGGGGGGGGGGGGGGGGCTCCCTCCCCCCCCCCGTCCCCAAACCCAACCCCCCCCCCTCTCCACACCCTTGGTGCGGTCTCCCCCC
>JAPOQE010000164.1 GCA_026710875.1 Gammaproteobacteria bacterium
GCGGGCCGCTTTCCAAAACTATACCTGAGGTCCTTGCGGTTTTGCGGATCTTGTCAGGCCGGGCAACACTATCTCCATTGGGATAATACGCTTTTGGCTTCGCCCCCCATGGAGGGGATTTTGTCATTTGGGCCCTGCTTCTAGACTCATACTTCATGGGTTTAGAACCTTTGGGCTTCTTTGCCATGATGGGTTCCTGTACACTGACTCAATGCATCAGGTTCGAACTTTCTGATCTCATGAAACCAGAAATACGCGAGGAGATTTTATAATGGCCGATACGCATCACCCCACTCCCATGCTTGATGACCTGGAAACGGGTCCTTGGCCCAGTTTTGTTTCCGGTATCAAGCGTCTGCGCGACCAGCATAAAGATGAACGGATCCGTGGTGTGGCCAACTCCTTACTCGGTCAGCTGGAACACTCCTACGAAACGCGCAAGGGCTATTGGAAGGGCGGCACAGTGTCGGTTTTCGGCTATGGAAGCGGGATCATTCCCCGTTTTTCAGAAGTGGGTTCTGCGTTTCCAGAATCAAAGGAATTCCATACCCTGCGAGTCCAGCCTCCTGCAGGAAACTACTACACAACGGATATGCTGCGACAGCTCGGGGAAAGCTGGGAGAAATGGGGTTCCGGACTGGTGACCTTCCATGGACAGACCGGCAACATCATGTTTATCGGTGCAACAACGGATAACACCCAGCACTTTTTTGACGAGATCAATGATTACGGATGGGATCTGGGCGGTGCAGGCCCCTGCGTGCGTACCGGTCAGTCCTGCGTAGGGTCGGCGCGCTGTGAGATGTCCAATGCGGACGAAATGAAAATTCACAGAACCCTGCTCAACAACTTCACCGACGATGTCCATCGTCCCGCCTTGCCCTACAAATTCAAATTCAAAGTTTCCGGATGCCCCAATGACTGCATGAATTCGATTGAACGATCGGACTTTTCCATTATCGGCACATGGCGTGACGACATGAAGGTGGATCAGGATGAAGTCAAGAAATTTGTACAGCGCAAAGGGCGCCAGTATGTGATTGATAACGTGATTACCCGGTGTCCCACCAAGGCCCTTACCCTCAAAGATGACGATTCGCTGGAAGTAAACAACGAGGACTGTGTGCGTTGCATGCATTGCCTGAACGTGATGGTGAAAGCGCTGTCCCCGGGAGACGATCGAGGGGTGACCATACTGATTGGCGGCAAGCGCACCCTCAAGATTGGCGACCTGATGGGAACCGTGGTCGTGCCTTTCATGAAGCTTGATACCGAGGAAGATTTTGAAAAGCTGGTAGAGCTTGCCGAGGAAACCATCGATTTCTGGGCAGAGAATGGACTCGAGCATGAACGGTGCGGTGAAATGATCGAGCGCATCGGTCTGGTCAACTTTCTGGAAGGTGTCGGTGTCGAAGTGGATCCCAACATGGTCGACGAGCCACGTACGAGTTCCTATCTGCGTGCTGACGGCTGGGATGAAGAAGCCGAGAAATGGTTCCAGAGAAAGGTTGAGCAGCGACAGGCTGCGGCAGGGTAGTCACCACGACCCCGCTTTATACATACCTTTTTAAAGCATCAAACTACAAGGTTTAGGAGAACATAATGGCGCAGCATCATCGTGCACCAATTGAGTCGGGTTGCCCGGATGGATTCCAGTATATGCATCCCGTGATGCGTAAAAATTACGGTGCCTGGGATTACCACGAGCACCCACGCCCAGGCGTCCTGCTTCATGTTGCAGATAATGGGGATCGAATCTGGACGGTGCGCGCGGGTACACAGCGCATCCTGGATGTATTCACCCTGCGCAAGCTCTGCGAGATTGGCGATGAATTTGCGGAAGGATACGTGCGTTTCACAATTCGCAGCAATATCGAATACATGGTGGCCGATGAAGCCAAGGTTCAACCGTTGATCGATGCGCTTGAAACAGAAGGCTTCGTGGTTGGAGGAACGAAAAATTCCGTGGCCATGATTTCGCATACCCAGGGTTGGTTGCATTGCGATATTCCGGGTACGGATGCGTCTGGCGTGGTCAAGGCCATGATGGACGAGCTGATTGATGAGTTTCGTGAAAACAACATGCCCAACCGGGTGCACATCACGACTTCGTGTTGCCAGATCAATTGCGGTGGACAAGGGGATATTGCGATCAATGTGCAGCATACCAAGCCGCCGAAAATAAACCATGACCTGGTATCCAATGTGTGTGAACGACCCTCTGTGGTCGCCCGTTGTCCGGTTGCAGCGATTCGTCCTGCACAGGTGAACGGAAAACCGTCTCTTGAAGTCGATGAGAAGAAATGCATTTGCTGCGGTGCCTGTTACCCTCCATGTCCGCCCATGCAGATCAATGACGCGGAGCACAGCCAGTTGGCGATCTGGGTGGGAGGCAATCACAGTAACGCCCGGGGCAAGCCTACGTTCCAGAAACTGGTGGCTGCGGGTATTCCGAACAACCCGCCACGCTGGCCGGAAGCGACCGCAGTGGTCAAGCAAATCCTGAAAGCCTACCGTGATGGTGCCAGGGACTGGGAACGTATCAATGACTGGATCGAGCGCATTGGCTGGCCACGGTTTTTTGAAAGTACGGGGCTGCCCTTTACCAAGTTTCACATCGATAACTGGCGTGGTGCGCGCAGAAGCCTGAATTCTTCGGCTCATATCCGCTTCTAGGCATGAGGGATCAGTGTGAAGTTTGGAATTGTTGTCAATGAAGGACCCTATACGCACCAATCATCAGATTCGGCCCTGCAATTTGTAAAAGCTGCCCTGCAAAAGGGGCATGAAATCTTTCGGGTCTTTTTCTACCACGATGGAGTGAACAACGGTACGAGTCTGGGTGTGCCGCCTCAGGACGATCGTAACCTCACGCTGGAATGGTCGGGCCTTGCCGAGAAACATGGTCTTGACCTGGTCGTGTGTGTCGCGGCTGCACAGCGCCGGGGCATTTTGGATGAAGATGAAATGGGGCGACATGGCAAGAGTGCAAATAATCTTGCACCGGGATTTCGCATATCGGGTCTGGGACAGCTGATTGAATCCGGCATCCAGTCCGATCGCCTGGTCACATTCGGAGATTGATTTCTAGGGGATTTCTGATGGAAAACGGCGAAGGTGTAGTTAAGAAATTCTGTTATATCAACCGCAAGGCTCCGTACGGCACGATTTATGCGCTGGAGTCCCTGGAGGTGGTCCTCATTGCCGCCGCGTTTGACCAGGATATCAGTCTGGTGTTTGCGGACGATGGGGTATACCAGCTCACCAAGGGTCAGGCTACCGAGGCTATTGGAATGAAAAACTTTTCCAAGACCTATTCGGCGCTCGGTGACTATGACATCAAGAAAATATATGTTGAGAAGGAGTCTCTGGAAGAGCGTGGCCTGTCTGCAGAGGATCTTCAGGCATTGAAATATGAGGATGAAGATGACGATTGGGCAGAAAAGGATTCACTGTTCGTGGTCGAGCGGGACGAGCTGGCCGGGATCATCGATGAGCAGGACGTCATTCTGAGCTTCTGACACTGACCATGGCGATCTTGCATACCGTAAATAAATCCCCGTTTGAGCGCAATGCGCTGGAATCATGCCTGCGTCTTGCCAAGGCGGGAAGCTCCGTACTTCTGTTTGAAGATGGTGTAATAGGCGCAATGCGCAATACGAGATTCAGTGAAAAAGTGGCCCAGGCAATGGATGATTATTCGTTTTATGTCCTGGGGCCCGATATCCAGGCCCGCGGGCTGGATAATGACAAGGTGATCGATGGTATTCAGGTCGTCGATTATAATGGTTTTGTAGATCTGACGACGGAACATGATACTGTTCAGTCGTGGCTGTAAAACAGGTTTGATGAACGTGAAAAAAATTAGGAGAGTTGCATGCCTTTAGAAGTAAACGGCAAGTCTTTTGAGACTGATGAAGAAGGGTATTTGGCCAACCTTAGTGACTGGCAACCCGAATTGGCGAATGCCATGGCAGAAGCAGACGGCGCAGAGCTGGGCGAAAATCACTGGGAAGTGATCAACTTCCTGCGCTCGTACTATGAAGAGTACCAGATTGCTCCTGCAGTGCGCGTGCTGACCAAGGCGATTGGCAAGAAACTGGGTAAGGACAAGGGTAACAGCAAGTATCTGTACGAATTGTTTCCTTACGGTCCTGCGAAGCAGGCGTGTAAATATGCGGGCCTGCCCAAGCCTACGGGCTGCGTGTAAACATACTGAGCCTTACAAGGGGAATGTGAAAGGTTATCCTGCCTTTCTTTTCGGTTTTAGGGTCCATGATCATGACGGACATGAAACGCCAGGCAACCTTGATAGATGTCAGTCTTAACTACCGTCTTTGCAGTTTTATTTTATGTGGCGACCGCCATATTACTGGTTTTTACTGCACATAAGATCTGGCGGTACGCCAAGGCACCCGCGCCTTTAAAAATACCCACAACACCCGCACCGACCACACGCAGTGGTGTCGTGTTCCGCATGGTCAAGGAACTCACGATTTTCGAAAGCCTGTTCAAGGCTAACAAGTGGACCTGGCTGTTCGGATGGATGTTTCACTTTGGACTGTTACTGGTCCTGCTGCGGCATTTGCGTTACTTCACTGATCCGGTCTGGGGCTGGGTTGTCTTTATACAGCCGTTCGGAAAATACGCGGCGTTCATGATGTTGGCGGGACTGGCCGGTTTGTGGGCCAGAAGAATATTCGTGGACCGCGTTCGTTACATATCTGCTCCGTCGGACCATCTCATGCTGTTATTGCTGATCGCAATCGGGGTGACTGGAGCATTGATGACCTTTGTCGACCACACAGACATCGTTGCGCTCAAGGCATTTTTCCTGGGTCTATTTGTATTCAACTGGTCACCGTTGCCTGATGACCTGATCCTGATCGTTCACTTGAGCCTGGTCATTCTATTGATGATCATCTTTCCATTCAGCAAGCTTTTGCATGCCCCGGGTATATTTTTCAGCCCTACCCGAAACCAGGTCGACAATCCCCGCGAACGTCGCCACGTCGCAAGCTGGGCCGCAAGACTTGAATCAACGAAGACAGGTTAGCCATGGCAGTTGCAGAATTTAAGACACCGAAAATCGGGGAGTATCCGGTTATCCCCCATTTGCAGGAAGGCGTCATGGCACACAGCAAGCCCTATGTGGCCAAGCCGGACCTCCAGGAAAAACTAGGTTACCCGGGTGAACTGGTCGATAACTGGAAAGAAGTGGCCATTGAAAAGATGGGCGAACTCACGGGCAAGTACCGTTCACTTCAGGTATTCCTGGATTCCTGTGTGAAGTGCGGTGCCTGTACCGACAAGTGCCACTACTATCTGGGCACCACGGACCCGAAAAACATGCCGGTGGCCCGCCAGGACCTGTTCAGGAAAGTCTACCGCCGCTATTTCACGGTTTCAGGCAAGCTTTTCCCCAAGCTCGTGGGTGCTGAGGACCTGACCGAGGAAGTGCTGGATGACTGGTATAGCTATTTTCACCAGTGTTCCCAGTGCAGGCGTTGTTCCGTGTATTGCCCGTACGGGATCGATACTGCAGAAATCTCCATGGCTGCGCGTGAAGTCATGGATGTTGTGGGAAAGGGCCAGAAATACTGCAATGAGATTATTGGCAAGGTCCATGTGATTGGAAACAATCTCGGTTTGCCAGAACCGGCGCTGGTAGACACCCTGGAAGGGCTGGAGGAGGATGTCGAAGAGGAAACCGGCGTTCAGGTTCGCTTCCCAGTGGATGAAAAAGGCGCGGATGTACTGCTGGTGACACCCTCTGCTGATTTTTTTGCAGAGCCGCATATTGACGGATTGATCGGCTACGCAAAGGTATTTCACCAGGCGGGCATCTCCTGGACACTGAGCTCCTATGCCAGCGAGGCCGCAAACTTCGGCATGTTCATTGGCAGCTATGAAAACATGCAAAAGCTTGCACTGCGAATTCGACAGGCAGCGATTGACCTGGGCGTCAAGAGGATCGTTTTCGGTGAATGCGGGCATGCCTGGCGGGTCGCTTATTCATTTCTGAACACGCTGGCTGGCCCCTTTGATTTTCTCGACCCAAGCTATCCCGTGCCGCAGCATATCTGTGAGGTGACACATGGCCTCATCCAGGAAGGGAGATTAACTCTTGATCCTTCGAAGAACGATGACATGGTGCTCACCTATCACGACTCCTGCAATGTAGCGCGAGCCTCCCGGATGGGAGACAGGTCGGGGGGGCAGTTCGAAATTCCCAGAGAGATCATCAAATCCGTGTGCAACCACTATGTGGACATGCCCAGCTATTCCATCAAGGAAGGAACCTATTGCTGCGGTGGCGGCGGCGGGTTGCTGACCGATGATTTGATCGAGTTGCGAGTCAAGGGTGCCTTGCCGCGCATGGAAGCCCTCAAGAATGTTGTGGAAGAGTACGGTGTGACGCACATGGCCGCCATATGTGCGATCTGCAAGAGCCAGTTTTCAAAAGTATTTCCGTACTATGATTTTGAAATGGACCAGATTGTCAGCCTGCATCAGTTGGTGAGCAATGCGATCGTGCTGCAGCCCGAAGAGGCCACTCCATCCGAGGAAGAGCAGGCCGACGCTGCCTGAGCGAACACTCTGATCATCCATTACCCAGCCGAAGTTAAAGTATCTTGAGAAGGAATATCTCTCTCCGCTTGTTGAAAGGTTTGGCCGGCATCACAGCGGCTTTCGTGTTCGGGGTACTTGCAGGTGATCCGCAAGACATCCCCCCGCCGAAGGAAAATTACGATGAAGAGACCCTTTGTGTAGAGCCTGTTGAGGACATGCGAAGGCAGCATTTTGAATACATCCTCGACCACAGGGACAAGACGGTCGTTGAAGGCATTCGTACCAAGCAGTATAGCCTGATCGGGTGTATTGACTGCCACATCACGCCAAATGAGGAGGGGGTCTACGCACGTTATTCACAAGAGACACACTTTTGCGCGAGCTGCCATCAATTCGCGGCGGTCCGCATCGATTGTTTTCAGTGCCATGCCGATCGCCCTGCAGAAGCGATTCAAAAGGCACAGGAGTCGGATACGAGTGTGCAACGGCCTGTACAGGAACTGCGCGAAACTTTAGAGTTGAGCAATTCCGCATTCAATCGGTGAAAACCTGATTCTGGATTTGTCATGCGCTATACACTGGATACCACTGAGGAAATTAGTACCGAGCGGCGCAGCTTCACGCAGGGCCTCGCGGCACTCGGGGGACTCGCAATTGCCCCGGGTGTCTTTTTGTATGCCACTGCAGATGCGAAGCCCGATGACCAGGCCGTAAGCAGCCAGCAACGCTGGGGCATGCTGGTGGATACAAACAGCTGCAGTGAAGATTGCAGTGCATGCGTGAGCGCCTGCAACGAGGAAAATGGTCTGTGGAGTCTGGGGCGTCCCGAGACCGATGCCCAGTGGATTCGAAAACTGAACGTGAAGGACCGCCAGACCGGACACGTTACATCCATGCCCATGATGTGCCAGCACTGTGAGCATCCTCCTTGTGTCGATGTGTGCCCCACGGGGGCCTCATTTCGTCGCGAGGACGGAATCGTGCTGGTCAACAAACATACCTGTATCGGCTGTCGTTACTGCATGATGGCCTGCCCCTACAAGGCACGCTCCTTCATCCATGAACCCCTGCAGGACCAATTGCCTCATTCGCCGCGTGGCAAGGGATGTGTTGAAAGCTGTACGCTTTGTGTTCATAAGGTCGACCGGGGCGACAACAATACGGCCTGCGCCGAGGCGTGTGCCAGCGAAGGCCATGAGGCGCTTTTGTTTGGTGACCTGAATGACCCCGAAAGCGAGATATCGAAGCAGTTGGAAAAACACGGAGGTACGCAGATCCGTTCTGACCTGGGACTGAATACCGGGGTCTATTACCAGGGCATATGAGTTGAGCCCTGCCTGAACCTGATACGCCGAGTAAAGTCAAAAACATGGAAACCGTTCGTTTCAGCGCAATTGATGCAAAATCCGTTCATTACTGGATTTTGCTAGGTGCATTGGCCCTGGCTGCATTGATCGGCTACCTGGTCGCGCATCATATGGATGTAGAAGGCCACCACATTACCGGCATGAACAATCAGGTGGAGATCGGAAGAGCACACGTCTGAACTCCAGTCACACA
>JAPOQE010000165.1 GCA_026710875.1 Gammaproteobacteria bacterium
CCCGCCACCGCCCGCTTTGCCCGCTCAAGACCGAGGCATCCCTAACTGGTTACGTATCCACCAGGAGCTGAAACACAAAGGCGTCACTCTGTTCCTGCTCTGGCAGGAATACCGGGAAACCCACCCTCATGGCTATCAGTACAGCTGGTTCTGTGGTCGTTATCGGGAATGGCGAGGCAAACTTGACGTGGTCATGCGCCAAGACCACCGTGCAGGAGAAAAGCTATTCGTGGACTATGCCGGACAAAAAGTTCCCATCATTGATCACACGAGCGGTGAGATCAAAGAGGCGGAGATCTTCGTGGCTGTGATGGGGGCCTCGAACTACACCTTTGCCGAGGCGACCTGGAGCCAGCGCTTACCGGATTGGATCGGTTCCCATGTGCGCGCCTTCAGCTACCTGGGTGGCGTTCCTGAGCTGGTGGTGCCAGACAATCTTCGTGCCGGAGTGAGCAAGGCTCATCGCTATGAGCCTGATATCAATCCAACGTATCAGGACATGGCCACGCACTATGGCGTTGCGATCTTACCCGCTCGGGTACGTCGTCCCAGGGATAAAGCTAAGGCAGAAAATGGTGTCCTGGTGGTCGAGCGCTGGATCCTGGCGGCCTTACGTCATCGCCAGTTCTTCTCCTTGGCTGAACTCAATGTCACCATCAGCACCTTGCTGACCAAGCTCAACGACCGTGCGTTCCGCAAACTGCCCGGATGCCGCCGAGAGCACTTTGAACAGATGGATTTACCTGCACTGCAACCCTTGCCGACAACGTCTTACGTTTATGCAGAATGGAAAAAAGCCAGGGTGCACATTGATTATCACGTGGCCCTTGATGGTCATTACTACTCCGTACCGTACACACTCATAAAAAAACAACTCGATGTGCGTTTTACTCAAAACACCGTTGAGTGCTTCTACCGCGGGCAGCGTGTTGCAAGCCATCGACGCGCTAGCCTGAACGGGCGACACACCACGGTGGAAGCACACATGCCGCAATCCCACCGCCAAGCCGGTGAGTGGTCCCCCGAACGATTGGCTAACTGGGCCGCCAAAACCGGGGCAGCGACCGAGAAGCTCATTCTGAATGTCCTCTCCTCCCGTAAACACCCACAGCAGTCCTACCGTTCCTGCCTGGGCATCCTGCGCCTGGGCAAGGCCTATGGTGATGAAAGGCTCGAGGCAGCCTGTCACCGAGCGTTACTTCTGGGTAGCTACCGTTACCAGAGCATCGCGTCGATCCTCAAGCATCGGCTCGACGAAAAACCGCTGGAAGAACAACAGGAACCGGCTTTGCCGGAGGATCACGACAATATCCGCGGTCCCTCATATTACCACTAACCAAAAGGCAATCATTATGTTGACACACCCCACTCTGGATAAGCTCCAGGCCCTAAAATTTACCGGTATGCTGGCGGCGCTGACTGACCAGATGGCCATGCCCGATATCAATGATCTAAGCTTTGAAGAACGCCTTGGGCTACTGGTGGACCGGGAAATCACAGAACGGGAAAACCGGCGTCTGAGTAATCGACTGAGACGAGCCAAGCTCAAACATAATGCCGCCTTGGAAGACATTGATTACCAGCATCCCAGAGGCCTGGATAAGGGCTTGATCCAAGCTTTATCAGCCTGCCGCTGGGCGCAAGAGCATCTGAACATCCTGATCACAGGGCCTACCGGAGTCGGCAAAACCTGGTTGGCCTGCGCCCTTGCCCAGAAAGCCTGTCGCGAAGGCTACACCGCCCAATACATCAGGCTTACCCGGTTGCTGCGAGAACTGATGGTGGCCAAGGGTGACGGTCGGTACCCAAAGCTACTGGCCAACCTTGCCAAGGTGGATGTCTTGATACTGGATGACTGGGGCTTAATGAAACTGACAGCAGAGAATCGACGCGATCTACTGGAGATTATGGAAGATCGCCACGATACTCGCTCCACCTTGGCTACGAGCCAATTACCTATCGAGCAATGGCACGATGTTATCGGAGATCCCACCCTGGCCGATGCCATCCTCGATAGACTGGTACACAGCGCATACAAAATCAATTTAAGAGGAGATTCCATGAGAAAAAGACAATCAAAGTTGACGACCACCCCCCAACCCGAGTAACAATGTAAACCCCGCGTCGCTACGCTCCGTTGGGTGGCAGCTTTGCCCCGGTTTTGGTGGCAGGCTTCAAATGGAATCAGTGGCAGACTTCAGTGGAATACGCATTTGATGAGAACAAATGGAAATGTCCGGTATTCTTCTGGCAAGTATGTCTTGTATAATAATCCACCGCCCTTTCGTTTCAATATCAGCGAGGTTTCAACATCAGCAACAATCGAAATATGAACCCGAAGTACTTGGCCAAGCTCGCACTGTCCCGCCTACCCAAGCCGTACACCGACGAGGTCATACTACATGTCTTTTGCGAGATTGAGCGGACACCGCATCTCCGAAGGGCTTATGACGGATTGATGGTGGGCAAGGACGGTTACAAACACGGTGGCCTGAACATACAAATCTCCCAACGGGTATCAGACACACTCAATGCACAACACTCCGAAGAGAGAATACTTGTCGAAGATGTCTGCGAAATCGTAAGATCGGTTACGAGGTTGGACGACTTCGACTCCAATTGGTCTTGGACGGACGAAGAATAGTTTTCGTTGGCGGACGACGACCGTCCACCGCCTAGATACGATCCGCAATCAAGGCGAGCGTTCTGATCTTCCCAGACAACATCATGACTGTGGCCGCCATTGATCGTCTCATACATCATGCCAGTATCATTAAATTAGAAGACGGAAGTCATCGCCGACGACAAAAAATGAATGAATAAAAGGCAAAGAAAAACCGGCAAAGATAATTGACGCTGACCGGCAAAGTGAATTGACGCCATACACAGAATGCGTAGTGGCAAGTACTTCCTTCGTTTTGTAATTTCAGAACTATGGTAAAGTTTTCACTGAGGTCGTTGTTACTCAACAGGTGCAGTGTTAACTCCCCACATCGAGTCTCTTTTTCGCATCTGATGCAACGGTAAATAGAATGCCATTGAACTTATACTCGCCAAACCCGCTGATACTTCTTCACTTGACCTCGTGGTGGGTTTACTCTGTCGTACTTTTTCTCCTTCTTCGTCAACGTTATTCCTACTTTACCGGTTTCCCAAGCTTTTACTGCGGCCTTATTCATCCACAATATCTCGTCCCGTGAGAGTCTATTGCCGTTCGTTGTTTGCGTTGCTGCGACCAATTCGATCCTATGCCATCCACCTCTCCTCTCGAGCAACTTAGTGTACGTAGACGACATGTAACCGCTGATCATGATCATGCACTTGCAGAGTAGAGCTTGGCTAAGCAACCTCTCATGATAATCTCGGTCACTAGCTTCTAGTCTGTACCCCACTGCTCTATTGGCCAGATA
>JAPOQE010000166.1 GCA_026710875.1 Gammaproteobacteria bacterium
AGGGTTTGCCAACCGATAGCGAGGGTAAATTCAGTGCACTGACAAATAAGGGGTATAAGGTGCCTACCAGAATGGTCAGCATGGCCACCAACAGCAGTACGTTATTGATCAGTAAGGCAGTCTCCCGGGAAAAGATATCGAATTGCCCCGCGGACCGGATGTGCGGTGCCCGAATGGCATACAGAATCAATGAACCCCCGATGACGACTGCAAGAAATATGAGAATATACAGCCCGCGTGCAGGGTCTGTGGCAAATGCGTGTACGGATACAAGTACGCCCGAGCGGACAAGGAACGTACCGAGCAGACTCAGTGAAAATGCAAATATTGCAAGCAGTACGGTCCAGTTTTTGAGATTGGAGCGCTTATCGGTCACTGCCAGGGAATGGACCAGCGCCGTACCCACCAGCCAGGGCATGAACGAAGCATTTTCAACGGGGTCCCAGAACCACCACCCGCCCCAGCCAAGCTCATGATAGGCCCACCAGCTTCCAAGCGTGATGCCTATGGTCAGGAACACCCATGCATAGATCACCCAGGGTCGCGACCATCGCGCCCAAATGGAATCCAGCTTGCCGCCCAGCAATGCTGCTATAGCAAAGGCGAAGGCTACGGAAAATCCAACATATCCCATGTACAGCATGGGGGGGTGAATGATCAGGCCGGGATCCTGCAGCAAGGGGTTCAGGTCCCTGCCCTCGACGGGCACCGGGAAAATACGTTCAAAGGGGTTGGATGTCAGCAACGTGAACAGCAAGAAACCGATACTCACAAAGCCCATTACGCCCAGGACCCGCGCGACCATGTCTTTAGGCAGGCTCGCACTGAAAACTGTCACAGCATAGGTCCAGAGTCCCAGCATCAATACCCAGAGGAGCAAGGAACCCTCGTGTGCCCCCCAGACGGCCGATATCCTGTAATGGAGAGGGAGTGCCGTGTTGGAATTATTGGCTACATACAGTACGGAAAAGTCATTGATGATGAAGCTGTAAGTCAGGCAGATATAGGAAAGGAGGATAAAGAAAAACTGCCCTCGCGCTGCAGGCTTGGCCACTGCCATCCACTGAAGCGTGCGGGTTTGAGCGCCCCAAATGGGCAGTACAGTTTGCACGAGCGCCAGGCTCAGGGCCACGATCAGTGCAAAATGGCCGACTTCAGGTATCACGGGGCCTTGGGGCCATACCCGGACATGCCTTTCGGAATCGTATCGCGGTACTGCTTCAAGCTCGCAGCAACCTCGGGGGGCATGTAATTTTCATCGTGTTTCGCCAGCACCTCTTGAGCAATAAATACACCATGGCCGTCCAAACTACCTTGCGCAACAATGCCTTGGCCCTCACGGAACAAATCCGGCAACAGGCCTGTATAACGGACCGTGATGGACTGGTTCAAATCTGTAAGACCAAAGTCCGTAGTCAGCCCATCATCCGCCTTGACTACGCTGCCGACAACCACGAGTCCACCAATTCTGAAGAGCCGGTTTTCCGGTACCTTGCCCGTATACACTTCGGATGGGGTGTGGAACAGCATGATATTCTGGCGCATGGCATACAGAGCCAGTGCAGTTGCACAACTGAGGCCGACTAGGAGGACGACGATGAATATCATGCGTTGTTTTCTTTGGGTACGCATCCTGACGGCCTTACTGCTCCAGACTTTCGTCTATTTCCTTGATGATTTTTTTCTTGCGCATGCTGGCAGACACAAGTGCCACCACAAGGCTGATCATGGTAATAGCATAGGCACTCCATACATAAAATCCCTTACCATCAAGTATTAATAATTCTTGCATAATCAGTGTCCTGCTAAAGCTTTCTTAACCCATTTGGTGAGTCGCTCCCGATATAGGATCTCATTTCTCATGCGAATAAACAGCAAGCTCACAAAATACATTTGAAACGCAACAGCCATGACCAGTAGCGGGTACAGCATGCTTGGGTGTACAGAAGGAGTCTTGGATACCAATTGCATGTTTGGCTGATGCAGGGAACTCCACCATGTTACAGAATAGTGAATAATAGGTATATTGATAATCCCGATGATGGCCAGGATACTCGCGACCCGGCCCGCTGTGCGAGGCTCTTCTATGACTGAATGAATGGCAATGATGCCGAAATACAAAAACAGCAGGATCAGCTCCGAGGTGAGCCGCGCATCCCACAACCAGTAAGTCCCCCAAGTCGGCTTGCCCCACAGCATGCCGGTTATCAGCGCGAGCGCTGTGAACATTGCACCGATCACTGCACATTCCGATACGATGATCTCTGACAGCTTGGTCTTCCATACAAGGGCGACGAAGCCAGCCCCCGCCATGACGGCATATACAAACATCGACATCCACGCTGATGGGACGTGAATATACATGATCCGATAGGACTCACCCTGCTGGTAATCGGTGGGAGCTACGAGAAGTCCCCAGTAAAGTCCAACAAGCATCAGCACGGCTGTCACGCCCAGCAGCCAAGGCACCCATTTCCCGGACCACTCGTAGCAGTACTTGAGTGAAGACAATCTATGCAGGTATTTCCACATCACTCAACTCATGCTGATTTTCAGCGAAGCGCCGATGGCAAACGGTGCAAGCACCAGCGCTAAGATCAAACCGGCGCCCAGCATTGCCAGGTGCCCTGAAACAGCAAGCCCGTCTACCGCCGCGCTCACTGCAGAAGAGGCAAAGATCAAAACCGGAACATAAAGCGGCAAGACAAGGAGACCAAGCAATATCCCGCCACCCCTGAAACCTGAGGTCAGTGCCGCACCGATAGCACCAACCAGACTCAGAATTGGAGTGCCCAGTAAAATCGTTGCCCATAGCACCGGTATCGCCTGTACAGGCAGGTGCAGAAGCAACGCCATCAACGGCACAATGACCAGCATGGGAACCCCCGTAATCAGCCAGTGTGCAGCGACTTTCCCGAATACCAGCATGGAGAACGGATGCGGGCTCAAGAACAACTGCTCAATACTGCCGTCGTCAAAATCCTGTCTAAAAATACTTTCCATGGAAATCAGTGCTGCCAATAACGTGGTCACCCAAACAAGTCCGGGTGCAAGCCTGCCCAGAAATTCGACGTCCGGACTGACACCCAAAGGAAAAAGGGTCGCTACAATTACATAAAACAAAACCGGGTTCATCAAGTCTGCGCGCCTTCGAAAGGCCAGCAGTAGATCGCGCTGAATAACAGTGAGAACTACACTCAACATGACGGTGAAAGATTGACCCGCTTGACCCGGTATTCTGGAATTTTCAATTCTCGATGTGTCGTAACCACGAGAATACCGTGATTATCAAGATGATTTTTCAACACTTGCTCAAACTCACCAATGAACTCCTTATCCAATGCCGTGAGAGGCTCATCGAGCACCCAAACAATTCTTTGCTGTAACTGCAGCTTTGCAAGCGCAAGACGTCGTTTTTGTCCTGCAGACAGCTTGCCCGTCATCATGTTTCTTTGCCGGAACAGGCCAACAAAACGGACCGCCTCCTTAATTTCAGACTCTTGGCTGCTCGCTCCCGCCAGTCGCTGCATGAAGTCAAGGTTCTCCAGTACTGTCAGATCCGGTTTCACACCTGATTGATGACCGACGTAGGATACCTGCTGGCGATACTCGTCATGTCCATAGATGGATTGACTGCACCAGGTAACCTTTCCCTCCGCAGGGTGGTTGAATCCGCATAAAATTCTCAGCAGGCTTGTCTTACCACTGCCATTGCCACCTTTCACTACCAGAGATTCACCTGAAACAACTGAGAACCCAAGATCAGAAAACAGTTCCGTACCCCCTCTTGAGCACTTCAGGTCCTGTGCTTTGAGTACCCTTGGTTCCTGTATTGGCATCGCATCGATTTTGATCAGGTAAAATAGAGGGCAAGCGCTGCTAACCCATTAATTGCAAAAGAATCTTAACATGCAGGAGTCTAAAAAAAACGAGCGAATCGGGATCGCACTGCAAACCCAGTTGCTGGATCCGGTATCGTTCCAAATGACATTCATCCGGCGTACAGTACCTGTCCTGGCAGAACCCCTTATTACAACTGCACTACCTGTTATGATCAACAGGCAACATCCCCGTACTCATTGCTCCCCTGCATAAACCGGACCATGGATATTTTTCACCCCTCTTTGCCCGATGAGGACACGCCCCGCATTACGTGGGGCCAGACCTACGGATGCAGTAAAGGTCTGGCATTGGCCAAGGCCGTTGAAGAATATGCCGGCCTGACTCTTGTTATTACGAAAGATATCCAGTCTGCTGAAATCCTGAAAAGCGAGATGGCATTCTTCAGTGATGCATCTGCCGAGACCCAATTGTTCCCGGATTACGAGACCCTCCCCTATGATGTGCAGGCCCCCCATGAGGACATCATTTCGGATCGGCTACTCATTTTGCGTTCATTACTGGACACGCATTGCCGCACGTTGATTGTCCCTGTCACGGCCTTCATGAGCCGGCTTTCACCCAAGTCGTTTATTCGCGACCAGATCATATGCCTCGCAAAAGGCGAACAGCTGGACCTTGAAGATTTTCGAAAAATTCTGGTCGAGGCCGGCTACCAGTTCGTGTCTCAGGTCATGTTGCATGGTGAATTTTCCATTCGAGGATCCATTATTGACCTGTACCCCATGGGGAGCGATCTGCCCTATCGAATCGATTTACTCAGTGACGAGATCGACACAATTCGCACATTCAATCCGGAAAACCAGATCTCAGCACAACTGGTTGACAGCATACGAATCCTCCCGGCACGCGAATTTCCAACCGATGAGGGTGCTGTCAAACGATTCAGGCAAAACTACAGAGCCCGGATCGAAGGTGATCCGAACAACAGCGTAATTTACAGGGAAGTCAGTAATCACAACCTGCCCCACGGAGTGGAATACTATCTTCCACTGTTCTTTGAACAGACGGATACATTTTTCAGCTACCTCCCGGAAAAATGCCAACTGATCTTATTTGAAGATTGCATTGACGTCGCGGAGGAATTCGAGGATGAGATAGCCTCAAGATTCGAGCAGCGGAAATACGATCAGGAGCGCCCTCCACTCCCCCCTGAAAACCTGTGGATTTCTGCAGCGGAACTCGCAAAGAACCTGCAGAAATTCAATACAATCCAGCTTCAGCAATTCAAGCTGGAGAACCCGCGATGCGACCAGTACAACCTTGATACCCGTGCACTTCCTACCCTTGCCATAAACTCACGCGTAAGCAGACCAGCTGCTGAGCTTGAGCAGTTCATTCACACCCATGCCTGCAGAATACTGTTTCTGGCCGAATCGCCTGGCAGGAGAGAGTATCTGAGCGATGTGCTGAAAGGATTCGATATACATCCCAGGGTTGTCAAAGACTGGCAGGAATTCATGGACCAGGCTACACCCGTGGCCATTACGGTAGGCCCCCTGGATGAAGGCTTGCTGTTACCGCAAAACGGGGTCGCAATCATCACAGAAAGCAATCTGTTTGGCGCACGTGTAAAGCAGAAAAGGAGACACAGGCGACAGATACGGGATGCCGAGGCATTAATTCGA
Source organism: Gammaproteobacteria bacterium (assembly GCA_026710875.1). Classification (GTDB taxonomy): domain Bacteria; phylum Pseudomonadota; class Gammaproteobacteria; order UBA4575; family UBA4575; genus WTFY01. The sequence goes on from JAPOQE010000166.1 coordinate 5,529, forward strand.
GACCTTTCAGAGTTGAATGAAGGGGCGCCCATGGTGCATGAGGACCATGGCGTTGGCCGGTATCGCGGGCTGAAAGCATTAAGCCTCAGTGGGACAGAAACAGAATTCCTGACACTGGAATACGCGAATAAAGACCTCCTGTACGTGCCAGTGTCTTCACTTCATCTCGTCAGCCGTTATACGGGCGCCTCAGAAGAAGATGCACCTCTTCATCGCCTCGGTGGCGAAGCTTGGAAAAACATAAAACGCAGGGCGATAGCACGCACCCGGGATGTGGCTGCAGAGCTGCTCGACATTTATTCACGCCGCGAGTCAAAAAGTGGCTATCAGTATGACATCAATCATCAGGAGCTGAATCTGTTCGGGTCCACTTTTCCCTATGAAGAAACGCCTGATCAGCAAACGGCAATTGATGACGTCATCGCCGACATGGAATCTAGAAAGACCATGGATCGCATCGTGTGTGGTGATGTCGGCTTTGGCAAGACTGAGGTTGCCATGCGTGCTGCCTTTGTAGCCGCTATGGCCGGGAAACAGGTTGCCGTGCTAGTACCTACCACATTGCTTGCCATGCAGCATTTCCAAAGCTTCGGTGACCGGTTTGCTGATTGGCCAGTACGTATTGAACATATCTCGAGATTCGTGTCCAGCAAAAAACAGCAGGCAATAAAAGCCAGTCTCTCTGATGGAGGCATCGATATCATCATTGGTACGCATAAATTGTTGAGTGCAGGCATCAAATTTAATGACCTCGGCCTGATAGTTGTTGACGAAGAGCAGCGCTTCGGGGTGAGCCAGAAAGAAGTCCTCAAAAAAATGCGTGCAGAAGTGGATATTCTGACCCTGACTGCAACCCCTATTCCAAGAACACTTAACATGTCCCTGAGTGGATTGCGTGACCTGTCCATCATCACGACCCCGCCAAGTCATCGTCACGCAATCAAGACATTTGTCGGCATCTGGGACACACACACCATACGGGAAGCCTGTTTCCGAGAACTCAAGCGCGGCGGACAAATTTTTTTCCTGCACAATGAAGTCCGAAGCATTGAGAAAACTGCCAGGGAAATTCGGCAATTGCTTCCAAAAGCAGTGGTTGAGGTGGCGCATGGCCAAATGCCTGAGCAGGACCTGGAACAAGTAATGGTCGATTTTTATCACCAGCGATTCAATATTCTTGTGTGTACCACGATCATAGAAAACGGAATTGACATCCCATCAGCCAATACGATCATTGTGAATCGCGCAGATAAGCTTGGACTGTCTCAGCTGCATCAAATTCGAGGCCGGGTTGGCCGGTCCAGTCACCGCGCTTACGCCTACCTGATTACACCACCCAAATCTGCAATTTCAAAGGATGCTGTCAAGCGGCTCGAGGCAATCGAAGCCCTGGAGGAGTTGGGTGCCGGGTTTACGGTGGCGACCCATGACCTGGAAATCAGGGGGGCCGGAGAATTGCTGGGCGCAGAGCAAAGTGGTCAGATTCACGAAATTGGATTCAGCCTGTATAACCAGCTCCTGGCACGTACTGTCGCCTCACTCAAATCAGGCAAGATACCTGCAGATGATTTACCTCCTGATCATGGAACCGAAGTGGACCTGGGTGTACCGGCTTTGCTACCAGAAGAGTACGTACCTGACGTACACACGAGGCTGATCCTGTACAAGCGCATCGCAAGTGCAAAAAGTATGGATGACCTGGATGATCTCGAGGTTGAACTCATCGACCGATTTGGCCTGCTGCCTCCCTACACAAAGAACCTGTTCAGGGTCACCAGGCTCAAGCTCGTTGCAGAACGGTATGATGTGGTTCAGATTAGAGCCGGGAACAACTCCATGCGCCTGAGTTTTGCAAAATCACCTAAAATTGATGTGCCTAAATTGTTGGAACTTGTTCAGGAAAATCCAACCACCTATAAACTGGCTAGCACCGAGAAACTAACGATATATACTGAAATGGAGGATTCGCACCAGCGGGCTGAAATGATTGAAGGGCTGCTCAATGATCTTCAACTCCGGCAGGCTGCCTGAGCCCTGGACAAGATGAAATGAATATTTTTACTCGGACAGTTTGCGTTTTATCCCTTTCAATGCTCTTGGCCGGCCAGTACGCCTTGGCAAAAGATTACATTATCGAGATGGTCTTTTTTGCCAACATGTCCGACCCTGACCAGCCCCTGGTACAAGCACCCGAGCCATCGGTGGCCCCAGATTTGCAGGATGCTGTCACCCTGGATGACAGTGCACTTCTTCATGATTTCCTGCCCTTGCCTCTGGATGCACTGAAGTTGGCTGACCAAGCGGCCGCATTGGCGGAGTCCGGCGATTTCCGGGTTCTGAAACATGTCGCATGGCTACAGCCTGGCCTAGCCAAAAAAAGCGCTTTGCCTGTTCACATTGAAGCTGGTTTAGACTACAGCGCTGAATTTGATATTCACGAGCCCGGCGAATTGAGTTCTGAGGACCACAACCTACTGGCGAGGCAACCCATCAATGAACTTGAAGGCACAGTTAAAATCGTGCTTGGGCGTTACCTGCATGTATTCACGGATCTCATTTACCGCAGGCCTGTGGACAGGAATACGGACACTGCATCAATAACATCCGAGCAGCCGGAACACGATCGCATACTGGCGGACTTTCCATTGAAGATTCACCGAAAAATGCGCAGTAAGGAACTGCATTACATCGACCATCCATTGTTCGGCATTCTGGTAGAAATATGGCCTGCAGAGAGCGGAGATGGGTCACCTTGATCTGACATCTCTCGGGCCCGTATTGCACCGCTTGCGACGCATAGCCTGCTGTCAGTTCTCCCCGTTGTGATATTAACATGAGGCGCCCATAGGGGCCCTTGGGTTATTACCCAAGCCAGTCTTGTAAATTACAAAGATACTTCAGCCATTGATCTCAGCTCGTCAAGTGCAAGTGTCGGACAGATGCACCTAAAAGTTGTCTGACGGCAACCATTTCCTGCTCTATGGTCTTCTCCATCTCGGCCAGATTGATCATTTCCTTGCTGCTCCCGCAACCAGCAGCCCAATTTATACTAAGTGAACACACGGCGTAACAGATGCCCATCTCTCTCGCCAGGGAGGCCTCTGGCATGGCTGTCATTCCCACTACATCACAGCCATCCCTAGCCATGCGCCTGATCTCTGCAGCGGTTTCCAACCGAGGGCCCTGCGTGACCCCGTACGTGGCGCCAGCCAACACGTCCAGGCCAGTCTCGGCAGCCATAAGCAGCAAGACCTCTCGAAGTTCACGGCAAAATGGCTCAGTAAAATCGATATGGGTTACCTGCTGAGGATCCTGTTCGAAAAAAGTGTGTTTACGATCATAGGTATAGTCAATGATCTGGTCAGGGATAATGATTTTTTTGGGAGAAGCCGTACGACTAATCCCTCCAACAGCAGTCACTCCAATGACATGTGTAATACCAACCTCATGCAATGCCCAAATGTTGGCAAGGTAGTTCACCTTGTGCGGGGGGATCCTGTGTGGAGAGCCATGACGAAACAAGATGATGACTTCTACACCTTCCAGCTCCACAGTTTTCAGCACACTGCTGCATGAGCCGAAGGGTGTGTCGACCGAATGCTCCCGGATAACTTTCAGATTGCCAACCGAAGCAAATCCCGTACCACCAATAATTGCAAGGCGCTTTTCAGTCATCAAATCATCGTTCTTTCAAAAGTGTTCTGTCCCGGCGGTATCCGCCTATAACAAAAGTCAGGTGCCAGCCTGCCAACAGATATTTCCATGCTCAAAACAGCACGCCTTGTGTCAGCGCTGGCAAACGAAGGCTAGGATTTAGGTAGTGGGGTATCTGCCACGGCATCTTTAAAGTGCAATTCGTGCGTTGGATAGGCAATACTTGCATGATGCTTTTCAATAATCTCTGAAATTTTCAGCAGGACATCCTGCTTGACTTCGTGGAATCTGATCCAGTTGGTCGTCCTGGTAAAGGTATATACAAAAAAGTCTACCGAAGAGTCACTGAACTGGTTGAAATTCACAATCATCGTTTGCTTTTTGTCAATCTCCTCATGCTGAGTCAGCATGTTTTTGACATCCTGCACGATTGCTCCCATCGCATGAATGTCAGCGTAACGAATACCGATGGTCTCATAGATTCTTCGATGTGACATGCGGGAAGGATTCTCAACAATAATATTCATGAAAATTGAGTTCGGCACGTAAAGTGGTCTCTTGTCAAACGTCCGTATCCGGGTTTGACGCCATCCGATTTCCTCAACAGTACCCTCAATCTCCTTGTCTGTAGAACATATCCAGTCCCCGACCTTGAAGGGACGATCAAGATAAATCATCAGACCACCGAAGAAATTGGACAGCAGGTCCTTGGCTGCAAATCCTACAGCTATCCCACCAATGCCTCCGAAGGCCAGTATGCCCGATATGCTGAAGCCGAGTGTTTGCAGCATCACCAGGGCTGCGGTGATAAAAACTGAGGCATTGACAAGTTTCACCAATGCATTGGTGGTCGTTATATCGACACTGCCCCCCTTCATGGAACGCTTGCGGATAAAGGCCTTTTCAAATTCCCGAACGAAGCGGATCAAAAACCAGGTGAGTATCGCAATGACAGAAATATCACGTATTGGATCGATAGCCTTAAAAATTTCTGCATCTGATTTGCTCGCGACTATATCGGCAGCAAACAGGATGCCGACGACCCAGATTAATATCTGCAAAGGTCGGCGCACGGCATGAACGAATGCATCATCCCAAGGATTTGCCGAGCGCTGGACATTTGTTTCCAGTCTTCGTAATAGCAGGCCGATCAAAAAATTGAATAAAAGAACAGCAAAAACTATGACAAACACCTGGGCTACCCAGGCGGGCGCATAATCCTGTGTCAACAGATTTCCAAATATTCTAGATAAGTCCGTACTGTCCATACTATTTATTACCGCGGCATATACCTCATTAAATGAGCAGGTCGCTGTCCGATTGATCCAGGTACGATTCTACTTGTAATACTGCAGATTGCCATTCATCGCTGACTCGCAACTCCTTATAGGGTATTGAGTGCTTGCCGCCATGCATGCGGGCCAACCGAATCTGCGATGCAGGACTGTCCTGGCTCCTGAGCTGCTCTGCGACCTGAACAGCCTGCTCACTGTCATTACAAATAAGAACCATGTCGCAGCCAGCCTGCAAAGCCTTGCGTGTGCGCACCGGATACTCATCACTGCAGTCTGCCGCTTTCATGCTGAGATCATCGCTGAATACTGCACCCTTGAAATCCAGCTGTTCACGCAACACCGTATGCAGCCACTTTTTTGAATAAGTCGCAACCTCTTCATCAATTTTCTCATATATTACATGCGCACTCATGATCCCAGCGATACTCTGGTTGATCAGGCGCCGAAACGGTAGAATGTCCTGCAGAAGAAGATCCTGGTAGCTGCGGGTATCAACCGGCCGATCAACATGCGAGTCTGCTGCAACGCCGCCATGTCCAGGGAAGTGCTTGCCAACGGCTTGCATGCCTGCTCGGCGCATCCCGCGTATATAGTATGTTGCCAATGCAGCAACAATTTCCGGATCCTTGTGGAACGCACGCTCGCCAATTACCCAGCTGACCCCACAATTCAAATCAAGAACCGGAGCAAAACTGAAATCAATTCCAACGGATCTGAGTTCTGCTGCCATGAGCCACCCTGTAATCTCGGCCAACGCACAGGCCCGCTTGGAGTCTGTATCATGGATTTTCCCCAGCCCTTGAATCGCAGGCAATTGAGTAAACCCTCTGCGAAATCGCTGTACGCAGCCCCCCTCCTGATCGACAGCTACCAGCAACCTCGGATGGCGCAGCGCATGAATTTCACTGACCAGATTTGTCAGACTCTCAACGGATGTAAAGTTTCGGCTGAATAGAATCACGCCTCCAACGGAGGGCTCAAGCAATAGCCTTTTCTCTTGTGCAGATAATGAATCTGCACGAAGATCAACCATGAGTGGGCCTAGCGACATAGTACGACGTTCCCGGTAATCAGATCTGAATTTGAGTACCTGTGTTTTTCAAAACATGCCGGTTGAGCCCCTGATGTCGGCGTCTGTCAGACAAGGTATTTCTCTGTCCATGCCATTGACAGGCGAACTGGCCATCCATAGGACCCTGAGTCCGAAGAGATGCTTGTCTCGTGCCATTCCATAGCTAGTTGAGTTACTCGCAGTATATAGTATGCACCTGAAATGTAGTTACCTGCCAAATTCACACACCGGATTCCCAGATCTACAAACAGTAATGATTGAGTCAGCGTACCGTAAACTGCTTGAAACACGGCAAATCGTACAAGATTTGGAACAGACAAAAACAGTACTGGCGCTGCAGGCATTGCATGACAGGGTGAATCATCATGATTCGAGCCCCACACTGCTAGACCGCATTAAACGATGCCTGCCTAACAAACAGGACCCTGCAGAGTTCAAGGGACTGTACATTTGGGGAGGAATCGGTCGAGGAAAAACATTCCTGATGGACCTGTTCTTCTCCAATCTGCACATACAGAATAAATTACGCCTGCATTTTCACCAGTTCATGGATGAAGCACATGGCCAGCTAAAACAATGCAGAAATGAACCTGACCCGCTTAAACGGGTTGCACGTATATTTGCTGACAAGGCAAAAGTATTGTGCATCGATGAATTTTTTGTACATGATATAGGAGATGCCATGATCATCTCCGGGCTGTTGCAGGGACTTTTTGATCACAAAACCGTACTCGTTGCGACATCGAATACAAGACCGGACCAGCTGTACGCAGACGGGCTGCAACGAGAACGGTTCTTGCCGACCATCGACTTGTTACAGACACATACTGATGTGGTGCAATTGGATGGCGAGAGCGACTACCGATTTGAACTTATGCAAATAGAGGGTATTTACAACACGCCTATCAATGACACTTCGCAAGACTGGCTTGAACATCATTTTATAAGTCTGTGTGCAGAAAGAAATGATGGCTCCTGGGGCAAGATACAGATCAGAAACCGAAACCTGCAAAGCATACGGCATTCTGCAAAGATCGCGTGGTTCGATTTCCGTGAACTGTGCGCAGAGCCACGCAGCACCTCGGACTATATCGAACTGGCTAGACGCTTCAACGCGGTCTTAATTTCGCACGTACCTGTCTTCAAAGACAAGGATGATCAGGCCAGGAGATTCATAAACCTGGTAGACGAGTTTTATGATCGTAATGTAAAGTTGATCCTCTCCGCTGAAGCTTGGCCGGATTCGCTGTATTGGGGCTCGCGGCTTAACGAAGAATTCAAGCGTACTGTAAGTCGGCTGAATGAAATGCAGTCACTTGAATATTTGGAAAAACAACATCACCCGAATTAATAATTTGTAAGGAAATAACATGAAACCAGCAGTACGAATTGCCATAACAGGTGCCGCAGGAAATATTGGATATGCTGCCGCATTTCGAATTTCTTCTGGAGAAATGTTGGGTAAGGACCAACCGGTCATCCTGCAGTTGATTGAAATTGAGCCAGCCTTGGAGGCATTGAAAGGCGTGGAAATGGAATTGCTGGATTGCGCTTTTCCCCTGCTCGAAGAAATCATCACCACAGCTGACCTCAGTGTTGGCTTCAAGGATGTAGACTATGCTCTGCTCATTGGATCAAAGCCGCGCACCAAGGGGATGGAACGCAGCGACTTGCTGAATGACAACGGGAAAATATTTGGGCCTCAGGGTCGGGCTATCAATGACCATGCCTCTCGCGATGTAAAAGTACTTGTAATAGGAAATCCGGCAAACACAAATGCCCTGATAGCCATGAGTAATGCACCTGACCTGTCGTCTGCACAGTTCACTTCCATGATGAGGCTCGATCACAATCGTGCACTCAACCAGCTCGCTTTGAAAACAGATACCCCAGTCTCTGACATCACCCGTCTGACTGTTTGGGGCAACCATTCACTGACCCAGTATCCTGATATCAATCACTGCAGCATTGGTGGCGAGAGTGCTACCTCACTGGTTGACATGTCCTGGTATCGGGAGTCCTTCCTTTCCAAAGTGCAAAAACGCGGAGCAGAAATCATCAATGCCCGTGGTGCATCCTCCGCAGCATCGGCTGCTTCAGCTGCAATTGATCATATGCGTGCCTGGGTATTTGGAACCCCTGATGATGACTGGACGAGTATGGGCATCGCATCAACAGGTGATTATGGGATTTCAGAGGAGCTCATGTTTTCATTCCCTGTACGTTGTAAAAACGGCGACTATGAAGTTGTTCGCGGGCTGGACATGAACGACTTCAGCCAGGAAATGATCCAGAAGACAGAGAAAGAATTACTGGAAGAGCGTGAAGCAGTTATACACCTGCTTTGACAGCTTGTTTCAGGTGCCCTGGTAACAAGACCGCATCAGCATTACAGCGCCTTTCATTCAGGCAGCTGATTTCCTTGGAAACATGTGATCTCGACCCGTGGAGGAAGAGTTCGCGTTACCGAACTCTGGATGGTGTATACAATCATCAAGCGATATCCCGTCCAGATAGGTATACAGCCTGGCACTCAGGTCATCCCACAATCTATGTGTAAGGCAATCCTCGCTAAATTGCATGGAGATCTTGGCTGCACCATGAGGGCGATTATGCTCTTCAACCGTACTGACAACCTGGGCAATTGAAATGTGACTGGGTGCACATGTCAGCCGATAGCCACCCCCAGGACCCCGTGTTCCAATTACCAGGCCGTCTTTACGCAGCTTTGCAAACAATTGCTCCAGATAGGACAAAGAGATTCCCTGGCATCGGGAAATATCCAAGAGCGAGACAGGACCGTATCGGTCATTGATTGCGAGGTCCATCATAGCAGTAACCGCATGACGTGCCTTCGTTGAAATTTTCATCTGCATCTATCCTCTACACGATATTGGCGGGTCCGTGCTAATTGAAATACTTTCCTGACCGAATTCAGGTTATTCCTGTCAGGAGTATAAGTATATAACCCGGAATATATTCAGTATTATACTATTTAATTCAATAAATTATATACTACTTATAATTATTGACATTAAATATTACCGTCTCGGAGAGAATAACTAGGGCGACACAATATCTTCGATAAGCAGCTCATTTTTCCGATGCAAACTATCTTTGATAAAGGAATGCCCTTGCCGGTCGCAGTAGCACAGCCATTTGAATAAAAAACGATTCAAATACCATCTTTTCGGCAATGACGTACGTGCCGGGAACCTGCAAGTCTGGCCGGCTGCGCTTTTGTTGCGAAAGGACTGGCTCATCACTTCAGCCTGCAACGCATCATAATAGATTCTCAGTTTGAGGTTGGGATAGGCCAGCAAGCCATTTTGTGCATCTGCGAAATAATAGGTCAGTGCAATAGTGGAGGTGTAGCGGGTCTGTTCAAGGACCTGAAGGTATAAGTCCATCCCGCGGGGTATTCTCGATACCGCGATGGCAGGCATGGAGTTCTTGGGGCCGCATAACTTGCGCAGACGTATGTAATTCGCCTCATACATCTCCATCAAACCAGCAAACGTGTTCGGCAGCGGGTCTGCCAAGAATCGTTTATTGGGTGATGGGCTTTTCATAATTGACCGAGAAATCTGGTATCGAGTTATTTTGGCATTTTGACTAAGATGATTATCTCTTATAAGCAATAAAATAATTTCCTATTCCAGCATCCACCCACATCTGCGCACAAAATCATCAGCCTTTCTGTCAAGTCTCTGTTCTATTTTTTCAAATTCAGCACCCCTTAAATGCCCTTTGGTACTCCTATCTGTTAGATCGAGAGACATAAGTCGCGCTCGTGCCGCACAGTAGTGGGACATTACGCTAACGACCCTCGCCTTGTTACTTTGAAGTGTTTCAGGAGGTAAATTTTCTATATAAGCTAACCACTCATAGCGGCCTGCGCTTTCCATCTGGTTGCTGGGTTCATTTTCCTCAGCATACACCACCATTGCAGCAGTCCAGGCAACAACAAATAGTAGTTTTTTCATAATTGTTTTCTCCTTAGAGCAACTTAAAAGCAACGACTGTGGATGACTGGTCGCTCACCACTCCCCCCACGCTTAGTAAACCGTTTGGCATTTCGGAGGGCATCCTCTCGTTCCTCTCGAGATAGTACTTTCCAGCGGTACATCTCCAAAACTGTTTCAGGAATCTCATAAGACCCACACACCATACATTCGATTGTTTGGCTGTCTAAGTTAGGTTCCGAAATATCCCGAGCTGGATCATCGCAAACTGGACATTTCATTCTCGTCTCCTGAAACAATCTATGACACTGTTGATAAACTTAACGTGAGCAAGTGTCTATTGTACAATTTTCAAGTCACACCAATATGAGATGATAGCGAATCTCGTATGCATATTTATATTGAAAAATCCTTAAAGATTTAGGTAGAGCAACCGCAATCCCGTTCAGGAGGCAATCTACATACAGGGTAAATTCTATCGCTGAAATTTACTATTCGCCCAAGCTCTAGACTATAAATATTCAGAAAATATCATCCTGATCCCGTGGGGTCCCAGCTCGCGTTACTGGATTGTGGAAGCCAAGTGATTTAATCAAAACCCTGCAATAAGGCTCTGGATCTTGCTAGACCGGAGCCACAAGCCCCTTCTATCAACGCCTTCAAGTCCGGATGCATTCAACCACTTTGTTTATGTGCTTATCTCGTGACTCCGCCCGCCCGGTCACCAGGGTATATAACTCCGGGTCTGGCATATCGAGCATCGCTTCGAAAGCGCGCTTCAGTTCTGATTCAGCATTTTCATAATGATTTTCAAGGAACTTGAGCATCAGAATATCTAGTTCCTTGGTACCTCTTCGGCAACGCCATTTCAGTCTATGTGAATGCCCTTCCAATCGCTTCAGTTTCCGACTGCTGCGGTAAGTTTCTTGATTTCAGCAATTGCCTTGGCAGGATTCAGTCCTTTCGGACAGGTATCTGTGCAGTTCATGATCGTGTGGCATCGATAAAGCTTGAATGTATCCTTGAGGTCTTCCAACCGCTCTGTCGTCGCCTCATCCCTGCTGTCAGCAATCCACCGATAGGCCTGCAACAGTACGGCTGGCCCCAGGTAACGATCGCTATTCCACCAGTAACTAGGGCAACTGGTTGAACAGCATGCGCATAGAATGCATTCCTCCAGGCCCTCCAGCCTTTCGCGGTCACTTTTGGTTTGCAGCCGCTCCCGCTCCAATGAGGACTGTTCCTGCGTTTGGATCCATGGCTTAACGGATGCGTACTGTGCATAAAACCTGCTCAAATCCACTACCAGATCCTTGACAACCGGCATATGGGGCAACGGGTATATCCTGAGATCACCCTTGATCTCCCCGATGGCCTTGATGCACGCCAATGTATTCGAGCCATTGATATTCATTGAACAGGAGCCGCAGATACCTTCGCGGCAGGAGCGGCGGAAAGTCAGCGTAGCGTCAATCTCATTCTTGATCTTGATAAGCGCATCCAGCACCATCGGCCCGCACGTATCCAGATCAATTTCATAGGTATCCGTGCGAGGATTTTTTTTGCTGTCCGGATCATAGCGGTAGACAATTACTTTTTTTACATTCCTGCTTGCCGTGGCAGGCGGATACGTCTTGCCTGGCTTGACCACGGAGTTTGCCGGAAGATTGAATTGTGCCATCAGGATTTCCTTTTCAGTAAACTCGTGCTTTTGGCGGAATCACTTCGACTTCATCAGTCTGGGTGTACATATGTACCGGCCGGTACTGGATTGCCACACGCCCACTCTCATCAATGGTTGCCAGCGTGTGCTTCATCCAGTTCTCATCATCGCGCTCAGGATAGTCATCGCGGGCCTGCGCACCGCGACTCTCAGTACGGTTCAGCGCAGACTGCGCAGTTACAATGGCCTGAGGCATCAGATTCAACAGCTCGATGGCTTCAACCAAGTCCGTGTTCCAAACCATTGAACGGTCGCTTACCCTTAAACTCTCCATTTGGGCAAGCAATTCCTGCAGCCGGATTAAGCCTTTCTCAATCAACTCACCAGTCCTGAAAACTGCAGCATGATTTTGCATTGTCTTTTGCATTTCGATGCGCAGGCTCGCGACTGCGATCTCGCCATTGGCGAAACGCATCTTATCAAAACGGTCAAGCACCTTATCTACTACGGCATCATTCAACGGTTCGTGGGGTTGTCCAGGCTTGACTAGTTCCACGGCACGCATGGCGGCGGCTCTGCCAAACACGATAAGGTCGAGCAGGGAATTGGATCCCAAGCGGTTCGCTCCGTGCACTGATACACAGGCAGCCTCGCCAATGGCCATTAGTCCTGGAATCACATGGTCCGGATCACCGTCTCTCAAGGTCACCACTTCCCCCTGGTAATTCGTGGGGATTCCTCCCATGTTGTAGTGCACTGTCGGTAACACGGGGATGGGCTCTCGGGTCACATCAATTCCTGCAAATATTCGGGCAGATTCGGCAATCCCTGGAAGCTTTGAGTTAATGAGGTCAGCACCCAGATGCTCCAGATGCAGTTGAATGTGGTCCTTTTCTTCCCCGACACCGCGTCCCTCATTGATTTCAATCGTCATTGAACGGCTGACCACGTCACGTGATGCAAGATCCTTCGCATTCGGTGCATAGCGTTCCATAAAACGCTCCCCGTCTGAATTGGTCAGGTAGCCGCCTTCACCCCTTACGCCCTCTGTTATCAGGCATCCGGAACCATAAATTCCAGTGGGATGGAATTGCACGAATTCCATATCCTGTAATGGTAAGCCGGCACGCAATACCATTGCATTCCCATCACCCGTGCAGGTATGCGCCGAAGTGCAGGAGAAATAGGTACGCCCGTAGCCGCCGGTAGCAAGCAGCACCATTTGTGCGCGAAAAACATGCAGCTCACCGGTAGCCAGATCCCAGGCGAGTACGCCCTTGCATGCCCCTTCATCATTCATCAGCAGATCGATTGCAAAATACTCGATGAAAAACTCAGCATTATGCTTCAGAGATTGCTGGTAAAGAGTGTGCAAAATTGCATGCCCAGTCCTGTCGGCTGCCGCACAGGTTCTCTGTGCGATCCCTTCGCCAAAACGAGTGGTCATGCCTCCAAAGGGTCTTTGATAAATCCGACCGTCGTCTGTGCGTGAAAACGGAACCCCGTAGTGCTCAAGTTCGACAACCGCCGGAATTGCTTCACGACACATGTATTCAATAGCATCTTGATCGCCCAGCCAGTCGGAGCCTTTGACCGTGTCATACATATGCCAACGCCAGTCATCCTCACCCATATTGGCAAGGGCTGCGCTCATTCCGCCCTGTGCCGCTACCGTGTGGCTTCGAGTCGGAAACACCTTGGTGATGCATGCGGTTGAGAGTCCGCTGGCTGTCATGCCCAGTGTGGCACGCAGCCCAGCACCGCCCGCACCGACTACCACTACATCATAGGCATGCTCGGTCAATCTGTATGCTTTGCCCATATTGATTTTCTACAAGGCAATTTTCAGAAGTGCAAGGATCCCGGCGACTGCGAACAGGATACATACCACATTGAGCAGTACCATTGAGGCTGCCTGTAGCCATCCGCCTACATAGTCTTCGATGATGACCTGAATCCCCAGTTTCGTATGATAGAACGTCATGACAATGAAAACGCCCATTAGCACGGTGGCAGACGGTGTCTTCAACCAACTGACTACTGCTTCATGGCTCGCATCGCCTAGCATCGCTATGGAAAAGACAAACCACACGGAAAGGGGGAGCAGTGCTGCGGCAGTCAAGCGCTGCATCCACCAATGCGCTACAGCTTCCCTGCCAAAACCCGGCAGCACTGATAGCAATTCACGCAGGGAACTCATGGATGCCTATCTTCCTTAATATAGCCAGGCCACCAGCCAAACAGCTGCCGTGAGTACAACAGTTGCTAGCAAGACCATGATCCCCGATATCCGAGTAGCCTCTATACCAAAACCGAAGCCCGCATCAAAAACCAGGTGACGTACCCCATTGAACAGATGCAGAAACAAGGCCAGCATCCATAGAATCAGGAAGGCTTGACCCAAGCCTGTCAATAGATACTCCTTGAACATACCATAGGTAGCTGGATCGGCAGCCACTGCGACGAGTAGCACGACCAGCAGCAACGCACCTGCAGCAAGTGCTGCTCCGGTGATCCGGTGAAGTATGGAAATGACCATCGCAAGAGGCCAGCGATAGATTTGTAAATGCGGTGACACTGGCCTGTCAGGATTCACAAGGGCCTCCTGAAAAATATAAGGGCATGGACATGAATATGGAACGAACCTCTTTACAGCCTGCTGCCAATGTACAGAGGTCATCTAAATGTTTTATTCTTGGTATTAGATACTACCTGATTAATTGCTGATATTGAATATGCTTAAAAATATTGTCAATAATTACAACCAGTTAAATGAGATTAGCTGGCCCTGTTACGCAACTTACACACCTGAACCCCTGAGAATTGCAAAGAGGCAGCAATGATCGATCAATTTCTGTACAAACACGAATGAACAGCCCCTGGCAGGAATTCCTGGAAAAGCACAATGCGGTTGTAGATCAAGACCGGATCACTTCCTTTGGTCCATCAGGGCAACCCTACCCGGGTACGCAAGATACCTGCGTGTGTGAGCTTACGCAACTGGGCCTGATTCGTGTAACCGGAGAAGAAGCCCACACTTTTTTACACAGTCAATTTACGAATGACCTGACCCAGGTAACAGACCACACAAGCCAACTCAGTAGCTATTGCAATCCCAAAGGCAGGGTATTGTCCATTTTCAGGATTTTCAAACGCGACGGAGACTACTATCTGGTACTGCCCAAAGATGTCATTGATCTTACACTCAAGAAACTGACCATGTTCAAACTCCGTGCCCAAGTTGAACTGCAGGATGCCTCTGAGCAATTGACACTGTTCGGTGTAGCTGGACCCAAGGTACAGCCTGCACTTGAGAGCATAAATGTCGTGTTACCTCAAACAGAAAATGACTGCATACAGGTCGATGGGACTGTCATGATTCGCTTGCCGAGCGAAAATATCCGGGTTTTGTTTATTGCGGATGCTAAAGCGGCAACGACGATTTGCAAACAGCTATGTGAGCAGCTGCCGCTTGTTACCTCCCGCCTTTGGGACCTTCATGACATCTCCTGTGGAGTCCCCCAGGTTACCGCACACACAAGCGAGACATTCACCCCACAGATGATCAATCTGGAGTTGATTGATGGTGTGAGTTTCAGCAAAGGCTGCTATCCAGGCCAGGAAGTAGTTGCACGCACCCATTATCTCGGCAAACCGAATCGGCGCATGTACCGCGCCAGTATCACGACCAAACAGGCAATCCAGTCTGGTACCAATATTTTTTCTGCAGAAGATGATGCACAAGCTTTAGGTAAAGTTGTAGTCTCGCAGCTGGTATCTGCAAAGCAAGCCAACGCACTTATCGTGCTGCGAACCCAAAAAGTGGATGAATCGAACCTGCATATCGCATCGACAGATGGTCCGGCCGTTTCCCTGAAGACATTACCTTACTCTCTGGGCTCCGGCGCGACCTGAAACCGCTCTCAGCCCTGCGATTCTCCAGACTCAGGCTTCATCTGCGGGAACAGGATGACATCACGGATCGTGTACGAATTCGTCAGCAACATCACCAGACGGTCAA
>JAPOQE010000167.1 GCA_026710875.1 Gammaproteobacteria bacterium
AGTGCACCCCAGATCAGAAACGAGAAGCTGTTCAGTACGAATTGCTCTTCTTCGCCGAGGGCGGCATGGACACTGGGCAGGCACAGGGCCAGAACCAGCAGCAGGGCCAGGCCTGCAAAGACGGGTTTACGTGAGAGCCCCTTGCGTGCGGGGGAAGTGAAGCGGCAGGACGGGACGAGGGTGCGCTTGGCAATCTTGGGAAGTGCATGCATGCCGGGACTCCTGCAGTTCGGGATTATGCTTTGGAGAATAGCATGCCAGGCAGTTTTTGAAAATTACAGGCTCGCATCAGCGACCCCTGCAGCCTCCCGTTTGTGCACTTTGAAATAGCACGCCTGGAGGCGATACTCGCGCCTTAGAATGTGGTGTTCGAAGTGAATCAGAGGGTTGCCCGACCGTGGGATACAAGGGGTGTGAAACCCGCTGGACCCTTGGGGTCAGTCGCTAGCCTGTTGAATCGCTCGCCTGTGTTTTCTCGTGCCGGATCCTTTCGTAAATTTCTTCACGGTGTACTGCCACGTCTCTGGGTGCATTGACACCTATTCGAACCTGGTTGCCCTTCACGCCCAACACAGTGACTGTGACATCATCTCCGATCATCAGCGTCTCGCCGACTCTCCTGGTCAAAATCAGCATTCCCGTGTCTCCTTAATAGTCCATTTAGTTATTTGCCTGTCCCCCTGCAACTCACGACAACTCCTTGTCGTGACGCCCCGGGGCGGCTACTCCGGCTATTTCCCTGCCAAAGCGGTTATGGTGTTTGCATTATGCGCTACTGATATTCTCCTCTATTTTTCCTGGTCCAATTCAAATGCCTCGTGCAGTACGCGTACTCCCAGTTCCAGGTATTTTTCCTCGACCACGACAGAAATCTTGATTTCCGAAGTCGAAATCATCCGGATATTGATCTTCTCCTGCGCCAACGCTGTAAACATTCTACTCGCAATTCCTGCGTGGGACCTCATTCCAACGCCCACCAGTGACAACTTTACGATGTGCGGATCGCCACCCACCTGGCCACCCCCAAGATCAACCACTGTATTTTCAAGTACTTTCATGCATCTTTCATAGTCATTTCTATGCACAGTGAAAGTGAAGTCCGTGGTCTCATCTGACCCCACGTTCTGTACGATCATGTCCACTTCGATATTTTCATCGGCAATTGGACCGAGAATATGAGCGGCCACTCCCGGGCGGTCAGGCACGCCCTTGACCGTCAACTGGGCCTCATCGCGATTGAATGCGATGCCTGATACAAGCGGGTCCTCCATGCTGTCTTCCTCCAAGGTTATAAGGGTGCCGGGGCCCTCTGAAAAAGTGGAAAGTACACGCAGTGGGACATCATACTTGCCGGCAAATTCCACTGCACGAATCTGCAGCACCTTGGATCCGAGGCTTGCCATCTCCAGCATCTCCTCGAACGTCACGCTGTCAAGCCGCCTGGCATTGGGCTCAACCCGGGGATCCGTCGTATAGACCCCGTCCACATCGGTATAGATCTGGCATTCATCGGCCTTGATCGCCGCAGCCACGGCTACCGCCGTGGTATCCGATCCGCCCCGCCCGAGGGTCGTGATGTTGCCCTCATCATCGATGCCCTGGAAGCCTGCAACGACCACCACCTTTCCTGCATCGAGCGAGCGGTTCAGGCGCGAAGCATCGATGTCCTGGATACGGGCCTTGTTGAACTTGTTGTCGGTGCGGATATTCAACTGTGCGCCCGTGGATGAGACCGCGGCACAGTTGCGCCTTTGCAAGGCCATCGCCAACAGCGCAATGGTCACCTGCTCACCGGTGGAGAGCAGCACGTCGAGCTCGCGCCCGTGGGCCGTGCGCCCCTGGACCTCGTTGGCCAGACCCATCAGGCGGTTGGTCTCGCCGCTCATGGCAGACACGACCACGACCACCTTGTGCCCCTGGTTCTTGCTCGCGATCACCTTCTCGGCCACGGCCTCGATACGCTCGACCGTACCGACCGAGGTGCCGCCATATTTTTGTACGATCAGGGCCATGTATTCACTCTTTGCTCACTGGATGGTGGAGGGGTCTCGCTGAATATTACCACGCCTCATTCAGTATCCGCCGTCTACGCCCGGATCAGAACCGGGACCGGACGCGCATTGGCGCGGAGCAAGAACTTACTGCAAGGATTCGCGCACCCACTCCGGTACGGATTTCAGTGCCGCCTCGAGCGCATCCGGGCGATTGCCACCCGCCTGCGCCATGTCATCGCGCCCACCCCCCTTTCCGCCGACCTCGCTGGCCACCACATTGACGAGTTCTCCGGCCTTGATTCGATGCACCTGGTCGCGGGTGACCCCGGCAACAAGGCTGACTCTCGAATCCCTCGCCGTGCCCAGCACGATGGCTGCACTGCCAAGCTTGTCCTTCAACTGGTCCACCGTCTCGCGCAGGGACTTGGGGTCGGCCCCTTCCACTACACAAGCCAGCACCTGGATACCGTCCACCTCCACGACCTGGTCGACTTCCAGGACGTCCTGCTGCGGCGCATGGAGCTGCTGGAGA
>JAPOQE010000168.1 GCA_026710875.1 Gammaproteobacteria bacterium
GGGGCGCTGGTATCCGTCTGGCAAAACAGCTGATGACGGAACTGCACTACCAGCGGAACAGTGAACGCAACCATTTAACCTTGGTAAAGAAGATATAAAGAAGGTGCACGCGTTGCGCAGATTCTCTCTCGGGAAAGCATTTGCCTTACTGTTTGCTGCGATACTCTCGAGCGCGGTCTTCGGGGAGATCAAGGAAAGCCTGATTGTCACGCCGGGAGTGAGCAGCGAGCGTATCCTGTTTGGACAATCGGCAGCTTTCAACGGCCCGGCCAGTGAACTGGGAAAAAGTATGAAGGCGGGCATCCTCGCCGCATTCAAGGAAGTCAATGATAAGGGTGGCGTGAATGGGCGCCGTCTGGAGCTCCGATCATTGGACGATGCGTATGAGCCGGAAGCAGCGGTTACGAATACGCAGCAGTTAATCGACGAAGGTGTTTTTGCGCTTATCGGTGCAGTCGGTACTCCAACTTCCCAGTCCGCCGTCCCTGTTACAGAGGTCAACAGCGTGCCTTACATGGCGCCCATGACGGGTGCTGAGTATCTGCGCGATCATGCCCGTCACACCGTAATCAATCTGCGTGCCTCATACTACCAGGAAACAGAGGAGATGATAGAACGGTTGACCGTGGATCTGGGGTTCGACCGTATTGCAATTCTCTACCAGGATGACTCATTTGGCCGTGCCGGCCTGCAAGGCGTTCTTCTTGCACTCGAACGCCGCAAGCTTTCTCCCACTGGAACAGGTGTGTTTCCTAGAAACACGGTAGCAGTAAAGACTGCGCTTCTTGATCTGCGTGCTACGAAACCGCAAGCTGTGATCATCGTAGGCCCCTACAAGCCAACGGCAACGTTCATTAAGTGGGCACGTCGCTTGGGAATGGACTCAATTTTCATGACGCTTTCGTTTGTAGGCAGCAATGCCCTGGCAAGAGAACTGGGCAGCCAGGGGACCGGGGTTCTGGTTACGCAGGTTGTGCCTTTTCCAACAGGAAATCTGATCAATGCATCCGCTTCGTATCGAGATGCACTAAAAATATACGATCCGGATTTAGAGCCAGGGTTTATATCCTTTGAAGGCTACCTGGCCGGAAGATTGGCAATTCATGTCGTTCAACACTGTGGTCAACAAGTCGTACGCAGTTGCATTGACGAGGTACTGAGGACGGGTGACAGCATCAGCCTGGACGGATTTATGTTGCAGTATGGCGAAGCTGACAATCAAGGCTCGGACAGGGTGTTCCTGACGGCAATAGCCCCCGATGGCCAGTACACGCCCGTTGAAACCCTGACCTCTGTTACTACGATGGCAGAGGACCGGCACTCGCAATAGGCCCAGGATAAGCAGGATGTCTTCAAAACTCTGGAATCGAATTTCAACACAGCTCTATATCGGTTTCGGCGGTGCCGTTGCGCTGATCATCATGATCAGCATTCTTGCTCTCTTTTTCTTGGATTACATCGGCAAGATTCAGCAAAATGTAAGTGAAAAGAGTGTGCCTGAGATGACTTCTGCGTTTGCTATCGCCCAGCAGACAGCATCACTGGTTGCAGCGGTTCCACGCCTTACAACGGTAACCACACCAGAGCAGTTCGAGACGATCGCGGCCACAATTGGATGGCAGGCCGACGCATTCAAGGCACAGCTTTCCATCATGCTGGAAAACCAGGGCAGGGACGCCAGGGCACAGACGATCCAGTCTGGCGGTATAGGCATTGTACAGAATATCGACTCGGTGAAAATTCTCGTCAGGGAGCGTTTCCAAGTACGCCAGAAGATCCTTGACCTGCGGGATGAGCTTCAGGCAATCCAGAGTCAGCTGACGCTGGTATTGATCAATGAAATTGATGATCAGATGTTCTATACGATGACAGGTTACCGGTCCCTCGATGAGGAGCAATCACCGGTTTCTGTGCATTTCTCGGAACAGGAATTCCTGACGTATCGACGTCTAGTTGAGTTGCGTGAGGCAGCTGCCATTGCAGCCCAGTTGCTGGCTACTGCATTCACTGTAACAGATGATGCCTTGCTGGAGCCATTACGCGAACGATTTGAAGCTACGGCAGGTCGCGCCAGCCGATCACTTGATGCGCTTAAACAGACACCTGTTCATGCTCGCCTGTCTTCGACTTTCTCTGACCTGTTGTCAATTGGCAGACGAGAGGATAATGGATTTGATTTGCGTTTCAGGGAGCTTACCGTTGACGAAGAGCTGACTGACTTGCTCAATGATAGCCAGATTTTGGGTATTGACGTTGTTGCGCAGGTGGAGAGTTTCGTAGATGACTCAAGCATGGCTGCCGGAGAAATGGCAGACAAGGCAACGACTGCTACTACAACGAGTACAACGATCCTGTTTATCGTTAACCTCGTCAGCATCGCCGGCGCATCTCTGTTTGTGTGGTTGCTCGTGCAGCGCCGCTTGATCAAGCGTTTGGACAGGATTTCAAGTCAGATGCAGCAAATGGCAGGCGGTGATCTCGAAGTCGCGATTGATATTGATGGGCGTGACGAAATCGCACAACTGGCCGAGGCCCTAGACGTATTTAGGAATAATGCCCTGGAGGTGCAGCGCCTTAACCTCGTAGAGACGCTTGCCGAGGAACTGAAAGGCAAGAATGAGGAATTGGCACATACGAACGAAGAGTTGGAGCGCGCACAGGACCAAATTGTCATGCGTGAGAAACTTGCAGCACTTGGCCAGTTGACTGCAGGTGTCGCGCATGAAATAAAAAACCCAATGAACTTCATCATGAACTTTTCCGAAGTATCACAAGAGCTACTCGAAGAACTTTTGGAAGAAGTCGCCAAGAGTAGAGATGGAGAAGGAAATGGGGAGGATGAATATGATCCGGAACTGGTCGAGGAAGTAGCAGGGGACCTCACGGGAAATTTGCAACGTATTCACGAGCATGGCAAGCGTGCCAACCGGATTGTAATGGATATGCTTAAAATGGGTCGTGGTGGTGGAGAGTGGCAGGAAACAGATCTCAATGTACTGTTGAATGATCATGTGTTGCTTGCATTCCACAGTGCACGTGCAGCGGATACCGAGTTTCAGCTGGATATTCAGCAAGAGTATGAAGAGGATTTGGTGAAGGTCAAGGTACGGCCACAGGATCTTGGTCGAGTATTTCTGAACCTGGTGACCAATGCCTGTTATGCCACTGATGAAAAAAGAAAACTGCTTTTGGAAGAGGGGGGTGACGCAGCCAAGGGCTATCTCCCCACACTTAAGCTGCGTACACAACGGGTAGGAGACCACGTTGAGGTACATGTCCGAGACAATGGTAATGGTATCCCTCAATCAGCCCTGGAGCGCATTTTCAACCCGTTCTATACGACGAAACCTCCAGATAAGGGGACAGGTCTGGGGTTATCGTTGTCCAGTGACATCATGCGAGAGCATGGAGGAGAGATCCGTGTAGAAACGGAAGAGGGTAAATACACTGATATGATCGTAGTCCTGCCAGTGGAACCTGTCATTCCAGATGCCGCGAATGTTGCAACTGAAGATGCTACTGATGGACAGGGTGCAGCGGCTGCACCCTCATAATTTTTGCTGCGTCACTCCATTGCGGCAGCGATGGCAACCACTCTGGACTCATGTATTGCGACGACTTTGTCAAAGCCGGAGATGCGTATGACCTGCAGTGCTGATTCAGGCAGTGAACACAACATGAAATTTTTCTTTTTTTCCTTGAATGAATTTGCGATAAGCAAGATTGAACGCAAGCCGGCACTGCTGATATAGGTAAGCTTGTCAAAATCCAGAACAACGGACCCATCAAAGTCCCTGGTGCTCTGATCTAAGCTATTGTGGAAATCCTGGGCGTTCAGGCCATCGATGCGACCACCTACATTGATGATCAATATGCCATCAATCTTTTCATCCTCAAGGTGCAGTTCGCGGGCCACAGCTGATTATTCTCATGTGATCTGAAATTCAACTCCGCTGAGCCGGCTAAAATTGCAGTTAACGGGCAAGGCGGATTAGTCGTGACAATGTTTTAGTATCCGCTGCCGTGTCGGTTTCAGATAGTCAGTTGGTTACCAGGCACTGGTTGGGTTTGCAGCCAATCAGCGTGCCTTTGAGAATTCTTGGCCGCGGTGCAAATTTGGCGACTGGGTGATGTTATTCAGGAGTGGACCGTTGGGTCTTTGTATGCACTTCTATAAGGTGCTGTTTAACCCTTTATAGCTTCGACTGCTGCAGCTCGAGATTGAAGTACGTCAATAATTTTGTCAAAACCCGCAATCTCAACAATTTCTTTTATAGGCTCGGGCAAGGAGCACAGCATGAATTTTGTATTTTTACCCTTGAGTGTTTTTGCAATGAGCAGGATCGAACGCAAGCCGGCACTACTGATGTAGGACAGATTCTCAAGATCCAGAACTACCGGATTGTCAGAGCCATCAATTTCCTTGTTGAGGTTATTGTAGAATTCCTGCGCATTGATACCGTCTATGCGGCCAGTCACGCTTACTACAAGGGCAGTCTCCTCAATCTGATCGACCTGCAATTCTACTTGATGATTTTGAATGGTACTTCTCCAGAGAATTTGATTTGGCACAAACTATACAAAATTTATTGTATCTTATCTATCAAATTTTCACTATCCTTAAGAGCCTTTATGTGCCCTAAAACAAGCACCTGCAGCCTAGGAAAGGGTGCGTGGACGATTCATCTGGCGGGAGTGCTGGCTGTATCCGGCTAAATATATCTTGCGAGGAAATCCTGTTGCCTCTACGAGGAATTCTTCGACTACAGGGTAAACAACGCATTTTAGATATAAGTCGGGTAAATATGCCAGGCTGAGGCCCTTCGGTAGTCCTGCACGCAAACCCTTGTCCCCGCATTTGAGGTGCTTTGGATTGTTCCTGTTTGTTGGAACGACTGATCATCCGGCCTTGATTCCCTGGCAGAATCTACATGCAAAGCATGTGTCATAGGATGAGCAGTAAGGTACCATCTAACCGGTACGTCTGTACAATATTGCCTATACTGTGAAGCGAATTAGAGATTTTAGATAGCAATGTCTGCCATGCATCGGTCGACAATCAGCGATTTCGCCTATCAGGCCGAGGCTTTGCAGGGTGTATCACGCACATTCGCATTGACCATTCCTCAGCTTCCAGACGCACTGTGTGATGTGGTAGGCAATGCATATCTTCTATGCAGGATCACAGATACCATTGAAGATGAACCTGCACTATCTGCAGAACAAAAGCACGAATTTTCAGAGCGTTTCACCGAGGTTGTCGCGGGTCACCAGGAGCCTGAGTCCTTTGCCTGCGAGCTTGGGAGTCTGCTATCTTCATCAACAACCCAAAGTGAGCATGACCTGATCGCTAACACTGCCAGGGTAATTCGCATCACAAGGGGATTTAACGAAGTTCAGCGTAATGTTCTCGATCGCTGTGTGAGAATCATGTCGCAGGGAATGGCAGAGTTCCAAAAAACTGCGACGATCGAAGGCCTGCATGATCTCCCCCATCTTGATCAGTACTGCTATTACGTGGCTGGTGTTGTAGGTGAGATGCTTACCGAGTTGTTCTGTGATTATTCCGCAGAAATCAATGAACGGCGTGAGGAATTACTTGCGCTTTCAGTTTCTTTCGGCCAAGGCCTGCAGATGACAAATATCCTGAAGGACATATGGGATGACCGGCATCGAGGAGTATGCTGGTTGCCACAGGATGTGTTCCAGGCTGCAGGCTTCAAATTGAGTTCTCTATCCACCGAGCATCATGACCCTGGATTTGCAAAAGGATTGTCGGAACTTGTTGCCATTGCCCGCCATCACTTATCGAATGCTCTGCGATTTATCATGATAATTCCTGCGCATGAAACAGGTATCCGTCTGCATTGCTTGTGGGCACTAGGGATGGCGATACTGACCTTGCGCCGGATCAATACAACGCCTGCATTCAAAAGTGGCACTGAAGTGAAAATCTCACGTCGCAGCGTGTGGATCGTCACTGTGGTCACCCGCATCCTGGTACGCTCGAATACAGCTTTGAAACTGCTGTTTGATGGGCTGACCTACAGTCTTCCACGTACTCAAGGAACGCACCTTGAGCAAGCAAGATCATAAGATTGTATGCTATACAGGATTAGGCGAGATACCTGCGTGTGCATTTTCCAATGCTGCCATGAAATTGTAGAACCGAACCGAGTACATACATGTGGATAGTCAACTGCAAGTAAAGCCGACTGGTAGCCCAGACAAAGAAAGACGGACAGTGCGCGTCATTCTGGCTCAGCCGCGTGGCTTCTGTGCCGGCGTTGACCGCGCTATTGCAATTGCAGAAGGCGCATTGAAGCTCTATGAGCCTCCCGTCTATGTACGGCATGAAATTGTCCATAATCAGAGGGTCGTACAAAACCTGAAAGCAAAGGGCGTAAGGTTTGTAGAAGAAATCCACCAGATTCCTGATAACGCCATTGCCGTGTTTAGTGCTCATGGTGTATCACGAAAGGTCCAGCAGGATGCGTCAGAGCGTGGCCTTGAATCTCTTGATGCAACGTGTCCATTAGTATCCAAGGTGCACAAGGAAGGCCAGCGTTATGCTTCCAAGGGGTACGATGTAATTTTGATTGGCCATGAAAATCACCCTGAAGTTGAGGGTACTTTAGGCCAGATTCCTGGCCCTGTTCATTTGGTCAGCAATGTGGGGGACGTACAAGCATTGGAGGTGCGTGATCCTGCTAAAGTCGCTTACATAACCCAAACCACCTTGTCAGTTGACGATACACGTGAAGTAATCAAGGCTCTGCAGCGCAGATTTCCAAACATTGCAGGACCAAACACCAAAGACATCTGCTACGCGACACAGAATCGACAGACGGCAGTCCGAGCACTTGCCGCTGAGGTTGATCTAATGCTGGTAGTGGGAGCTCACAACAGTTCAAATTCAAATCGCTTGTGTGAAGTCAGCAGTGATAGTGGTGCACCGAGTCATTTGGTTGAAGATCCGGCAAAAATTGACCCTGAACTACTGCAGGGTATTGAAACGATTGGCATAACCGCAGGGGCCTCGACACCCGAAGAGCTTGTACAGGAGTTGATTGAGAAATTGAGTGAATTTGCCAATCTGGAACTCTCCACAATGGAAGGAGTGGTAGAGAATGTACGGTTTGGTCTTCCATCTTCGCTGCGCGAAGTGACACAAGCTGAGTAGTAGG
Organism: Gammaproteobacteria bacterium; assembly: GCA_026710875.1. Taxonomy (GTDB): domain Bacteria; phylum Pseudomonadota; class Gammaproteobacteria; order UBA4575; family UBA4575; genus WTFY01. The sequence continues at coordinate 7,188 of JAPOQE010000168.1, forward strand.
TGCCGAAAGAATTCCTGAATTGCTATTCGACCAGAGCCGCCTCTGTGCGTACGGTGGATTAGAAATTTTCGGAGGGAGCCATTATTGAGCTTGCCAATTAGAAACGTCGATCTGTTCGTCTAATCTCCATTTGAAGTTGTCCAACGCTTCGCTACAGAGAGGCGTTATCGCTTTGACAAAATCTTTTCTTGAAATGGCTTCTGCTCCAAGGCTCAGCAAGTGCGCTGAAGGAAGTTGACAATCCAGTAATGGACAATTCCAGTTATGCAAATGGCTGATCATATAGGTAAGTGCAACTTTGGAAGCATTGGTCTGAAAACTGAACATGGATTCACCAAAAAACATCTTGCCAATCATGACTCCATATATTCCGCCGATTAAACGTTCTTGATAATCCCATAGCTCCACTGAGTGCGCGTATCCGAGTTGGTGAAGTGCTGTATAGGCTTCCGCCATTTCATTGGTGATCCAGGTTCCTCTAGCGTAGCTGCGTGGAGCGGCACATGCGGAAACCGTCTTTTTAAAATCACCATCAAACGTGACTGTCCAGTCATGTTTGCGCAGGGTTTTTCTCAGGCTGGAAGAAACCTTAAATTTGTGCGTGTACAAAACCCCTCTTGGATTGGGTGACCACCACAGAATGGGCTGGCCATCTTCATACCAGGGAAAGATCCCCCTGCGATACGCGTTCAATAGTCGTACAACGCTCAGATCTCCTCCCACTGCAAGCAGGCCATCTGGATTTTGCATGGCTTTTTCCACGTCGGGAAATGGAGCGTTGCTGTTGGATGGATCAAGCCAGTGAATGTCCACTTCGTTATGATCTTGAGTTAAGTCTATAGGGAGATAATGACATGAGTTCTTTGCATTCGTGTTGCATGAATTGCTTTTCACGCTGACAAAAATCCTGAATTGCAGTTCTCAGGCGCATATCGGATATCCAATGAGCCGACCAGGTCCGGGTAGGGAGAAAGCCACGGCTGATTTTATGCTCACCCTGGGCTCCTGGTTCAAAACTAGAGAGCTGGTGCTCGATGGCATACTCGATACCCTGGTAGTAGCACGCCTCAAAATGCAACCCGTGAAATTTCCCCAGGCAACCCCAAAATCTCCCGTAAAGCGCATCATCATCAAGAAAATTGATTGCACATGCAATTAGTGTCTGGTTGTAATAGGCAAGAACCAGCATGATTTGCGAGCCCATAACGGCCCCCAGTTCCTTGAAAAAGTCGAGAGTGAGGGTGGGTGGGCTGTGCTTGCGATGGAAGGTATCTACATAAAAGCTGTGCACCTGTTGCCATTGTGCGCCATCCAGATCCGAACCGTGCAGGCGTTGCAAACGAATTTGCTGGTCTTGCACGAAGCGTCTTTCACGTTTTATTTTTTTCCTTTTGCGTGAAACCAGATCTTCCAGAAAATGATTGAAGCAGTCGTAGTTCCGGTTGTGCCAATGGTACTGGCAACCAAGGCGCAGCATCAGGTTACTCCGCTTGTAAAATTCACATTCCTCTTCAAGGTTGAACAACCAGTGTGTGCCTGACAGGTTCAGCTGCTCGGCCTCTTTTACAGTGGCATCAATCATGTCCGCTGCAAGCCTGTCTTTCTGGCGGATGGGCATCCCTGGCAGCATGAGAAGGCGTGAACCTGCTACGGGCGTATACGGTATCGATGCAACAAATTTAGGGTAGTAAGTGAGTCCGACTTGTTCATATGCCGAGGCCCATGACCAGTCGAACACAAACTCCCCGTAGGAATTGGTTTTTATATAAAGCGGGCTTGCCGCTATGATCCGTTTGTCCTTGTCGCGGACAACCAGATGATGAGGATACCAGCCGTACTTCTCGCCCAGGCAGTCATTCCGTTCCAAGGCATGCAGGAACTCATGTTTCAGGAAAGGATTATTATCCGCCAGCAAGCGGTTCCAGTCTGCGCTCTGGACATCTCCGATTGAGCTTAAGA
>JAPOQE010000169.1 GCA_026710875.1 Gammaproteobacteria bacterium
ATGCGATTTATTGACAATAATCTTCAAGTGACTGATAAATATCCGTATAACCCGAATGGCTCCCCGCAAGGTGTCACCGGATTTTGCAATCTCGACGGGCGTGTGACCATCATGATGCCCCATCCTGAGCGCCTGTTCCGCTCGGTGCAGTATTCCTGGAGACCTCGGGGATGGGGAGAGGATGGGCCGTGGATGAAGATGTTCAGGAGTGCGCGCAAGGCACTGGATTGAGGGCCCGGGTGACCACAGGTTTTCAATATTGAGCAGAATATGAGTGAGACCTGCGTTTTTCTTGGTGAAGATCTCGCGAAATACGGGTTTCCCGGCGGGCATCCGTTCAGCCCCTCCAGGCATGCGGTCTATGAGGCGGGCTTGCAGGCTGCAGGTCTTCTGGATCAATGCTGTGTACGCACCCCGCAACAGGCAACGGATGAGCAACTGCGCCTGTTTCATGATGGTGAATACATCGATACGGTCGCCCGGCGTTCCCAATCGGGTGCCGGATACCTCGATGGCGGGGATACACCAGCCTTTCCGGGAATCTATGAGGCCGCCGCGACCGTGGTCGGCACGACGGTGGCTGCAGTCGATGCCGTCATGCGAGGGGAGTGCAAGCAGGCATTTAATCCGATCGGTGGTCTGCACCATGCGAGGCGCGATGCGGCCCAGGGCTTTTGTGCTTTCAATGACATCGGTGTGGCCATCGAGCACCTGTTCAGTACTTGGGCATTGATCGAGGTACTCTACGTGGACATTGATGCGCACCACGGCGACGGGGTGTTTTACTCATTCGACAAGGACAGGCGTGTACTTTTCCTTGATTATCATCAGCATAGCGACACTTTATATCCCGGTACCGGAAAACCTTACGAGACGGGTAGCGGCCCTGCAAAAGGCAGGAAACTCAATATCGAACTGATACCTGAATGCGACGATGCGCTCTTTTTCGAGCAGTGGGCACGCGGCCGGGAATTCATCGACCAGTTCAGCCCTGAGTTCGTTTTACTGCAGTGCGGCGTGGACAGCCTCAAGGGTGACCCGATCACGAATCTTTGCCTGAGCGAGGCCGCACATGCTCAGGTCACCCGGGAACTGATCCAGTATGCCGGCACGCACTGCTCGGGTCGATTGGTAGCCCTGGGTGGTGGAGGCTACAATATGGAAAACATCTCAAGGGGCTGGACGGCGGTTACGCATACCATGCTAAACACTTGAGAAACCGGCCCTTCTGGGGCTGCAAGCCACTTTTAGGCTATACTTCCGAAATTACCATTCATTGTACTCATTCATAGAGATGCCTGAGCAGGAGAAGCAATAATGTTTACAGCAGACATGGCGGTTGCCAGCTTCGACCCGGAGCTGACAGAAGCAATTAAATCAGAAATCCGTCGCCAAGAAGAACACATCGAACTGATCGCATCAGAGAATTACGCAAGCCCCAGAGTGATGGAAGTTCAGGGCAGCGTGCTCACCAACAAGTATGCAGAAGGGTATCCTGCCAAGCGTTATTACGGCGGCTGCGAGTTTGTGGATGTTGCCGAGCAGCTGGCCATCGACCGTATAAAA
>JAPOQE010000170.1 GCA_026710875.1 Gammaproteobacteria bacterium
TAACTAATATTATTCCCCCGGAATCTTCCTGGACCGCGGGTGAGCCCTGAGTGCGATGGAAGACAATCAGGCACTCGTTGAGAACGCACTGGATCCACAATCCCTGCTCGGTCTGGTGGAGCGCCTGGTGCTGTGGGCCAATCAGCATGTATTGAACCCGGACAGCTTCACCCAGCTGGCCATCATTGCCACGGGCCTGCTCGTCACGTACGCCAGTGCCAAGAAAATCAATGCCAAGCTTGCCGGGCTTGAGCCCTTTGAGTCCGTCAAGGTCCACTCCTTTATTACTGCGGCCATGTACCGGTTCGCCATTCCGGTCCTGCTGCTGGTATGGCTCGGTGTCTTCACAGGCCTCTACCTGTACCTGGGACTGCCGTATGCCCTGATCGAGGTCGCTGTCATCCTCACTCTGGCCTGGGCCGTCATCCGCCTCGGTTCCTCGGCCATCTCCGACACCTTCATCAGCAAGAGTGTCGCCACCTTCGTGTGGAGCATCGCGGCCCTGCATGTCTTTGGCCTGCTGGTTCCCCTGATCGGGTTTTTGGATTCGATGAAGTTCCAGGTGGGCGGCCATGACATCAGTGTCTTCGATGTGGTCGCCTCCATCATTACCGTGGCCGTCTTCCTGTGGCTTGCGTTGTTGATTACCCGCATGCTCGAGGCACGGATCCATGCAAGCAGCGAGATCTCAAAGACGACTCAGGTCCTGATCGCAAAGGTCCTCAAGATTATTATCATCGTCGGCGCCTTCCTGTTGGCACTCGGCACCGTCGGCATCGATCTCACGGCCTTCGTCGTCTTCGGTGGCGCCATCGGTGTGGGGCTTGGATTTGGTTTGCAGAAGATCTTCTCGAACCTTGTCGCAGGCTTTATCCTGCTGACCGACAAGTCCATCAAGCCCGGGGACACCATCAACATTGCAGGCGAATACGGCAAGATCGAAACCCTGGGGGCGCGCTATGTCTCGGTGATCACGCGTGACGGGATCGAGCACCTGGTGCCGAACGAGGAGTTGATCACCAACCGGGTCGAGAACTGGTCCTACAGCCATGCCAACGTCCGGCTGAAAATCCCGGTAGGCGTTCACTATGACTGCGATGTGCACGAAGCCATTGAGCTGTGCAAGAAGGCGGCCAATAACGTCAAGAGGGTGCTGGCGCATCCTCAACCCGCGTGTCTTTTAAAAGGATTCGGGGACAGTTCCGTGGACCTGGAGATCCGTATCTGGATCAAGGATCCGATGAACGGCTGTGCGAATGTGATGAACGAGGTGTTGCTGGGGGTTTGGGACCTGTTCCATGAGAAGGGCATCCAGATTCCTTATCCGCAAAGGGATCTGCATCTGAAATCTGTCTCAAAGGGCGCGAACTTGCCCTCCAACCTTGAACCGGATTCCTGATTTATCGACCTGTCTCCTCTGCAGGTTCATCGGCTGATCGAGGGTCAGACGCAAGCCATAAAGAAAGGCTGATATTTACCCCTCGATTAGGGAATTTTAGCCAGCAGTTTTCAATGGCATAGTAGAGTAATGTTGCCGCTCAAGTTGCATTGAAACCAGCCATCGCCTTATGAATCTCGAAACCGTCGCCATTGCCCTGGGAGACGTTGCCTGGATCGGTCTGGCCTTCGTGCTAGGCCTGTTGTCAAGGGCGGTCGGCCTGCCGCCCCTGATCGGGTTTCTCGCAGCAGGGTTCGTACTCAACCTGTACGGAATTACCAGCGGGGAAGTGCTTGCAACCCTGTCGGATCTCGGCATCACCCTGCTGTTATTCATCGTCGGCCTCAAGCTCAATCTTAAAACCTTCACCCGTCCGCAGGTTTGGGCGGTCACCGGACTGCACATGGCCATTGTCGTAGTGGTCTTCGGCTTTGCTATTTATGGACTGGCACTTCTTGGTGCTTCCATCTTCGCAGACCTTGATTTCTCCCGCGCCTTGCTCATCGCTTTCGCCCTGAGTTTCTCCAGCACCGTGTTTGTCGTGAAGGTGCTCGAGGACAGGGGGGAGACGGCTGCTCTGCATGGTCGAATCGCGGTCGGCATTCTCCTTGTGCAGGACCTCGCTGCCGTAATTTTCCTCGCCATCTCGGCAGGCCAGTACCCGGCGGGGTGGGCCATTCTGCTGGTGCTGCTCATCGTACTGCGTCCGGCACTGACCTCCATCCTGCAGCGCGCAGAACATGGCGAACTCCTGGTCCTGTACGGATTTGTCCTTGCCGTCGGAGGCGCTCAACTGTTTGAGCTGATTGGGCTCAAAGGTTACCTGGGTGCCCTTGTGATGGGGGTGTTGATTGCCAACCACGGCAAGGCCGTGGAGATGTCAAAGGCCATGCTTAGCTTCAAGGATCTCTTCCTGGTCGGATTCTTCCTGTCCATCGGACTGTCCGGGCCACTGACAATGGAGGCCGTGCTAATCGGTATGGCCATCACACCGTTCGTGTTTCTCAAGTCAGCGCTGTTCTTCGGTCTGTTGACAGGATTCAAACTGCGGGCTCGAACCTCGTTGCTTGCCTCATTGAACCTGACTAATTTCAGTGAATTTGGACTGATCGTTGCGGCGATCGGAGTCGCCAACGGCTGGATCGATAGCCTCTGGTTGATCGTTATTGCCATTGCTTTGGCCCTGTCTTGTGCGATCGCTGCAGGATTGAATGTCATCGCCCATCCTCTCTACACCCGATACTGGACGGTGTGGAAACGCTTGGAGCGTGCAGAGCGGCTTGTAGATGATCGACCGCTCGATATAGGAGGCGCAATGATTGCCATCATTGGCATGGGTCGTGTGGGAACCGGGGCTTATGATGACATGCATGAACGACACGGTGGAGCTGTCGTAGGTGTCGACATTGATCCAGTGAAGGTGCAGCACCAGCAGTCAACTGGCCGCACTGTGCTTTTGGGCGATCCTAGTGATGCAGACTTCTGGGACCGGGTTCATGCCACTCACACCTTAGAACTGGTGATGTTGGCCCTGCCGAACCTGGCTGCCAATCTTGCAGTGCTTGATCAGCTCAAGGCCGCCTCGTTTGATGGCCGAGTCGCAGCAACAGCTAGGTTTCAGGATGAGATTGAGCCACTGAAACAAGCCGGTGCATCGACTGTGTTCAATATCTACGCGGAAGCTGGTTCTGGGTTTGCCACACATGTATCAGCTCAAACGCCCCTTTTGCCTGAACTCTGATAGAGCGTTCAGATAAAATCAAACTAGTTTGTAAGCTTATGCAGTAGGTGGAAAAGTGCAATAGAAGTCTTGCTTAGAATGTTGCAATTCTAGGCACCTGTCTACAAACGATACTTAGATTGAATGCGATACTAACTAGTGAGGATTAGCAGCAAGCCCGCTATCGAGCTAGAACCATTATTGCTAACGAACGCTATGACACTACCTTGGGCAAATTTTTCTGCGGATGCCCTATATACCTAAGATTTGAATACAAAAAAATCTTCAACCTTCATGGTCTCACTGTAATTAGCTTTTTTACTCACGAATGAGTTTTATGACTTACATGAAGTTCCTGAAATCATAGACTGTATCAACGATATTTGGATTCTGCTGCACAATGTTAGCAAAATACTTTGAGTACACTAGTGTAACTGGAAGCTTCTTATATAGCGTATTGTTATTCCAGTCCATTTTTGTGAGGCCCACAATAGCTGAACAAGTTTCATGCCATCCTCCGGCCCCTGTAAAACGGCGGAGTAATATTGGGGAGGGCATGGGTCTCAGCGCACCTTCTTTGTAGACATTGTAGTTTGGCTTTTCAATATGTACTCCCACAACACTGCCCTGCGTCCATAGAAGGGCTTCGTCCACTTCTATAGGGATATAGGTGCCGCGTTCCACGGGATAGTTGAATGGTTGATGAGGTGATTTCATGCTGAATCGTATTGCTTTCCAGGAAATGTTTTTTACAATCTGCACCAGTTCGACTTCCGTTCCATCGCAAAAGCTATCAAGCGCCCCCAGAATTTCTTCTTCCTTAAAGGGTGTATTCTTGTGAACAGTTACCTTCCTTGGCGTCTTTCCAAAATGGCCACTTTGATATATTTCAAGGCTGCGGGATAGGACCGACTGCATTTCATAATAAGATAAATAAGGGTTACGTTTGCCATCTTGGGTAAACTCGCGAGCATCATAAGCGACAAAGCGAAAACCAGTTCCATCAGGGTCGAAAACTTGGCTGCAACAAGTGCTGTACAAGTTTCCATTTTCATCAGTTTTCATTGCATAGCTAATGCCAATAAAGGCTTCGTCCTTATTTAAGCCCGTAAGCTTCCAAGGAACTCCACCTGCTTTTGCATACGCAGCGACACTCAACCCCCACATGACATTAGCGCGACAATTGCGCACAAAACTCGACTCCCTGATTATTTGGATAGGAATGTTTGATGGTGCACAGTAAGCTTTCAGATAATCATGAAAGTTGAAGTTCTCTCCCTCGAAGCACGAAGCCCAGTGTGGAGGCAAGTAGACCAGGGCAAGATCGAAGCTTTCTCTTACCACCTTCAGCTTAGAAATGCACTGGAACAATTCTCGTGCAAGACTAAATTTGTCACCAGACTCCGCATAGGCGTCCAAGTTTTTAGGAATTGTAATTTTCGTACAGTTACTAATTGATTCAATTGGAGTGCGGAACACATGCGAAAAGCCTGGATATTCTGGATAGTAGTTCTTTGCTTCTTTTGGGGTAGCTGGATTTTCCAATTCATTGACAAGGCTGTGAAGTTTCTCCAAATCGCATTCGAGAGAAACGAAGGCAAATCGAAGCTTTACTGGCGAGCCTAGCTGAAGGCTATATGGACCATATTTTAGAAGTCCCAATAAAGGATGCTTATGCTCACCATATTTGGCAAACTGTAGTGAAGGCTCAGTAAGGTTTGTATAACCAAACAGCTCTTCACATGCACCATCCATTAAATTAGCCTCCTCGTAAATCCTGTGCGGCTGCCTACAATAAAGGTAGGGTTCCCAGCACTTTCAGGACCATGGGAAACTGCAAGTCGAACGTTAGTCCCGCGCTCAGCAGTGCCGAGAATAACATGTATCCATGCGGTCAAAAGATCATTGTATTTTTTATTGAAACGATCAATACGGTGTTGATCCAGAAACTTCGATGCATCCCGTCTGCACCTGGCAGGCCAAATCCACACGTCAGGTTCTATCAAAAGCCAAACCGTTCCGTTGCTCATTCCAAGTGAAATACATGCTGCCTCAGACCAGCAAACCTGTTCCGGTTGAGGATTTTCCTCCGTACTACTTGAAAATAATCCAGGAACAATACCGGATATCTTCCCAACAAGGCTAGACAGAGGATCCAGTGCTCCTTGGTTTTCGGCATTTGAGTTTGCTATGAGGAACGAGCGATAACGCCTTGCTCGTAATAGGATAGGCTTTTCTCGACAAATGGCTGTACAGATCGCTTCCTCCAAAAAACGCTTTATCTGTAAATTCTCTGCTTGGGTAATATCCGATGGCATGTCTATTTCAGATATTGATAGTAAATCATCTCTGAACTGTGCTTCTATTTTTTCCTTAGTACCCCAGCACCATACAGTGTCTCTCTTAGTCAAAATCAACTTCCCCACACCTTTGCGTTGCGCTTCCCTCAAGTCTGCCCACTCCTTGGGTTTTTTAAAAGAGAGTGATAAGCAACGTCTAGGAATTTCACGGACTGGCAGTACATTAAAACGCAACAAAGGCTTGCCCCTCCCTACTGGAGGCAGAGGGATATTTACGGAAGCCAAACCAGTTCTCTGTACCCTTGCATTAAGGCTGGCAGGTTTCTGGTCAATATTCCTCCACAGCCGGAGCATTAGTGCGTCAAATGTCTCTATCTCGACATAGCCTACATTGACACCTTTCTTTTTCGCCCGCCGTAAAAGTTGTTTGATAGAAACCGGAACCCGGTTTCCCTTAAGACCTGCCCAAAACAACCCATGAGGGAATGCGTTGTCGCCATCCAGTACATCATGAAAGAGCTTCATGATGCTGACATCACGCCCGCTGTAGCCAGCGACGACAAAACCGAAACGTCTCCCTGCATTTCCTAAACAGGCAGCAAGTTCTTCACTTTGCTGCGCAAGATCGACAGGTAAATTTTTTATACTGTCATAGCGGAAATCACCATGTAGTTTGCAGTAGACTGGAAATTCTTCGTTATTTAGCGCTTGATTTGCAGCGTAGGAGCCTTCTAAGTGAAATGCAGAAAGCGAATTTTCTCCCACTTCTGCAACGGACTTTTCAACTACGCTGTCAAAGTTGGTTGTAAAAATGACCCGAGTTAGCTTAGAAGAGACTAGCGCACCTAAGACACGATTGCCGACAGAAAGGGAAATCTGTTCCTCTGAGAGTATGGCTTTCAGATAGCGTCTTTGACGTTCCTTGTCGCCACAAAAAATTTTCTCAAAATATTTTGCGTACTCACCTTCTGACCATTGAGTTGGAAAGCCCCTCGCATCCATGAAAGTCTGAATTCGCTCTTGAACCACTTTGTTCTGGATATCCTGCCTCAAGATTTCTTGATTTTCCTCGCGGCAATAGTAGCGGCGTTTTAAATCCCAGATAATATCTGTTGCTGTGGGTAATCCCGCAGATCGAGATGTGCCTGCACCTAGAAACCAGGCAAAGTTCTGTGGCCTAGCACAAAATAGACTGGTTAACTCTACTTGATTTATATGCTCCACTATTTAGCCAGCGTCCTTACACACGTTAGTGTTATCCCTATATATATCTGTATAAACTTAGCGGATAAATATATCAGGAATATTTGCTTTGAATATCTGAGGGACAGCTACGGATGGGAATTTAATGGCCATACAAGGACCAGTTTCAAGGACAATATAAAAGATGATGAATTTAGGTAATTTGCAAATTTTAGATAAGACTCAATAATGGCATGATAAATGCTTGGCAGGGGATTAATGCGCAGCCTTGAGGTAAGAATATTCTGATGACCATGACCCTACACGGCACTCAATGATCTGTGGTCCTTAGCCAGTTTGTGATAACTAGACGTTACTAAAATTTTGAAGCAATTGTTATACTAATACATCCTCACCGCTGAAACACATATTACCTCGATATAGATAGGCTCAATCCATTTGTGTACTTACCTGAGTATAAATAAAAAACATTCATAAATTTATAACTTAGCTGATAGCGTACAGCTTAAATGCTATATGCGTAGAAAGAACTTTATTTATGGAAGGTTTTTTTTGTAAAAATAGTATGAGCAATATAAAAGCATAGTAAATGATAAGTATGCAGGAAATACAAGTAAGTGTATTGATTATTGGATCACTGTATTGGCATGCCTCGAAGCTTAGAAGAGAATGGCGTAAAGAACACCTTTCTCTAGAGGCGAAAAAACATGTCAAGGTACCGATCCGCTATGGGAGACGTTCTAAAGGATGGGGAAATACTTATACAATGGTCTATTCCATGAACCTTGTCCGTGAAAATCAATTTGGCCAAGCAGCTTTAGTTCCATATAAGGAGCCTGTAAAAACTTTTGGAAACCTATTAGAGCGCGCAAAGGGTCTTTGGGCAGTCGAGAGCAACAAAAAACACTCTGCTCATGTATCAGCAGACAACGGATGGGGCCGTATCGCGCTTCTAGAAAATCCGCATTATCCGCTGCCTGACAATTATCGCTCTAGTTGGACCAAGCATATCTCTGATGAAGTTGGCTACAGTAAGGTCAAATCTGGTGTTGGTGAAGAAAAAGCGGTCGATGAATCTGGCTTTCTGAGGATTCCTTGGCCGGAATCTAAAGATAGTTCGGATTTGATGGTTAATGCACTGCTTACAGCTGTAACGAACCCAACCACTAATATAAATGGCGAATATCCTTCGAGCAAAGAAATCGCAGAAGCATGGAAGCAGTCGAACAACAAGCAGTTCGCTGATTATTTTCGTAAGAACAGAATTCATGAAATTACTACATTTCAAGATAATGATATCCAAAATTGGTTATGAGAAATTTTGATGTAGCTAGTAATACTTGCTGCATGGAATACAGGTTTACTGGAATCTATAAGTTTCATCATAATTTGCAGTACAAAGATATAGTGGCAAGTGCAATAGGATACAGATTCATTTATCAAGAGTCAGTCTCAAGCTAATTTCATAAAATTATGGAGTGTGAGATTAGCAAGTTTTCGCTCTAAATTAGTTCAGATTTGGTGGAGAAAATCAGGATTAGGGCCTACCAATGATTGGCAAGCTTCAATTACAAAAACTACTCGGTGTCCTACGTACATTAACCAAATGGCTCAGACTGGGGTCTAGTAATTCTTTTTCACAGTCCAGTACTTTTGCGGTTCGAGAACAGCACCAGTCTGACGTGGATGTCAGCAAAGTGGAATTGACAGACAAATCTCAAATTACAAATTCCTTCAAAGACTCAACGAAGACAGGTTCGAGCAATACCCAATCAGCTAATATCAAAGTTGAAGATGAAACTGATCTTCGTGAAGACCAGGATAATCAAGCTTGTTCTGTCAATGAAACAACGAATCAGTCTCGCAGTGAAAAAATTTCCGTAGTTGATCCTCATCCCGACTCTGATCCTTCCGAATTAGGCCAGTTTCCTTCAAGACATGGTGTGTTTGAGGGAGCAACTACTGAGTCACAGGAAGTTGTCGAACCATCTTTGAGCAGTGTTCATGATGAGAATCAAGACCCTACTAAGGGTACATATGTAAAAGCGAAGCCCAAACAACCACTAGAAATTGGAGGGAGACGCGGACGCACAGACTATAAAACAAGATCAGGCACAAAACGGGTGCTGACTTCCAGGCCAGAACTAGTATGTCGAAAGCCTCTCGGCTCATGGCGATGGGAAGTCGTTCTATCTGTGGGACACGAGCACGAGGTTATGGAGGTGTATCACAATAACGATCGTCTTGATGTATTAAACAACGAGTGCTGCCTGCGATCATTCACAGGTCAACTTACCATACTATTTGAGGGTGGTGAGAAAAATGAACTGTCGTTATTTGACGGCAAACCTATAATTTTTAAACTTAAGAATAACTGGGCCGATGTAGGCCGTAAAACTCGTGGCATCACCAAGGGGTATTTTGTTGTCATAGTACCTAAAGATTGGAACCGAATGGGCCATGCGCCGGTCGAACCGGGCGAGTGCACTGATGCGATATACGCAGCACATTATTTCTATCGGGATGGAAAACTACCAACAGAAAAAATTGATGGCTTTCAGGAAAGCGAAGTCGTACCAATTTCATCAGCCTTTGATTTGACTGGTGAACGAGTATTTGATGATTCTGATGAAGGTGAGTTGTTTGTAGGTGCTGTTCCAGTTTTGAATATCTCACCGGACGTGTCTTGGGTGCGAGTTGGGGAGGAAGATGAAGATGGTTGGGAGGGCGAGAACTTCAGACTGAAAGAGAAAAGCCTTTCCGAAGTGCTGGACGGCCTTCAAGGGAGATTTTTCATCAGAGTGTATGACTCAAAAGTACAGCTACTAGATAGTGGGGAGTTCCGATATCTGCGTGATTTAAAGGAAATTCGTGTAAATGGTGAGCCATATACCAAAAACACAATATTGGTACCTACTTTGACGGGACATTTACAGACAAGTGTAAGCTTTGAGGGCATCAACAATGTGGTGTGTCACCCAATTAACAGACCTACAACAACTCAGGTTCTTGCTCAGGAGAACGGTCTAGTAGTCAAGCCAAATCCAAACTGTGATGACATCTCGTGTACGCTGCAATCTAATACCGGCAGTGTTGACACAGTTTTACACTTGCCCTATGTCTGGTGGAGGATGGAGCAATCTGACCCTGATTTTAGCAGCTGGTGTGAATTTAGCTTCGCCATGACTCGGCAGGAATTTCGAAAATATGCCCAATCTAATGGCACGTTAAGGCTGCGGTTACCACGTTGGCTCAAGTCGGTCTACATTGGATTTAACAATGAATTAGACCGAATGTATCGCCCAATAAAGGAAGAAAGAGATGTATTAATCCCTCTAGTTCATTTTATTGATTACTCACAGATCGATAACCCTCTAAATGAGGATGCTTTTTTAAATGTTAGATGTGCTGAGGAGACGTTGACGCTAGTCCGGGTCTCAGCTGACCTTATGCCTAAGATTATTTCTTTTAAATGTGAGCCGGATTTTATTACGAAAGGAAATGAGACAACATTAAGCTGGGTAGTAAAAGACGTGGGCGAGTGTAGTGTAGAAATTGACCCCCAGCCTGGTCTTGTTTCCTTCAGTGGGAGCCATGTGGTGGCACCCCTAAAGACCACGACTTACACATTAAGACTGATATCTTCCAATGTGGATAATGTGATGCAAACTGTCACTGTGGCAGTAGGCTCACCATCATCTATAGATGTGAAGCCAATTGCTCGCGTGAGACGCTCTAGTGGCAAGTTGGGATACGGGAAGGGATTCAGCCGAGGAGAATTACAAGTCGCAGGTCTAACCTTAGCAGAAGCAGTTTATCGATTAATCCCCTTTGATAAACGTCGGCGAAGCATGCATCCAGTTAATATAGAGATGATAAGGAGATCTATCGATGGTTGATGCAAATGAAATAAAGCTATGGCCCGAGAGGGTTCGCAAACGTTATGAGAACTATTTAAAGACGTCATTTTTCTTCAAAGAAAGAAAGCTGAGAGTCTCCTTCGAAAATGCACTGCAAAATGAAGGAAGTCTTCTGAAGGGACCGTATGCTGAGGTGGCTCGGGATTTCGTAACGGGCATTAAGGCTCAAGATTTGGCTCAAGAATGTTTCCCGCAACATAGTAGTGACCTGCTTGCAGCACTACTTGACCATTCTTTGTACGTGCATCAGGAGCAAGCCATCCGTGCAGTGCATATGGATGAACAGAATATTGTTGTTGCTACTGGCACAGCAAGTGGCAAGACGGAAAGTTTTCTCTACCCTATCCTGTTCGAATTATATCGCCAATATCTAGCGGATGAACTCAAAGAGCCGGGTGTGCGGGCTATGATCCTATATCCGATGAATGCACTGGCCAATGATCAGCGTAAACGGCTTGGTGAAATCTGCCAAGAGCTGCATAAGGCAGGTTCTGGGTTTGAGCCAACATTTGGACAATACATAGGTCAGACACCAGAGAGCATCAAGGATAGGTGGCGTAACGCTACTGTAAGAGAGGAAGAACGGTTGCGTGGAGAACTCATTTTCCGGGACGAGATGAGAGGCTCACCACCGCACATTTTGCTAACCAACTACTCGATGTTGGAATACCTGCTTATCCGTCCTGACGATAGCCCTTTGTTTGATAAGGGTATGGGCACACAGTGGAAATTCATAGTCCTTGACGAGGCTCACCAGTACCGGGGTGCCAAAGGAATGGAGATGGGGATGTTGATCCGGCGCTTAAAACAACGGCTGCGCGCTGGTGGGCGGCAAAATCAGTTTCGCTGTATTGCCACTAGTGCAACTATATCTTCGGGAGAGACTAAGGATGACAAGCTTTTAGTTGCTGAGTTTGTGAGAGAACTTTTTGGTGAGCCTTTTACTGATACCGGTATTATTTTTGGAGAATCACAAAAGAAAGCGGTCGATAGATCACCAAACCGCTACCATGCTTTTCTGCGTGCACTTGAAGGAGCTTTTCTCGTCTATAGGGAAGGTGCAGATGCCGTTGTCCTAAATCGAAAAGGTGAAGGTAAGAATGGAGGTCAAGCAGAACCGTTAGAGATAGCTCTCTGTCGTGAGTGTGGCCAGCATTACTATGTCGGCAAAGAGCGGGGCGGGAAGCTGAAAGAGGCTGTCCGTGACCCTAGTCAACCTAATTTTGGTGTGGACTTCTATATACCTGGAGAGGATGGGGATGAGGTGTTATGCAGGCAATGTGGTGCTCTTTCGAAGACCATGCCAACTTGTGAATGCGGTGCTGAGATTCGCGTAAAAAGATGTAAATCTCATCCAGAACATGCAGATCAATTGAAACAATGTGAAACATGTGGATATCAACGTGGGGGCATTGGTGACCCAGTGCGGGAAATTGTACATGGTTCGGATGGACCCAGCACCGTCATTGCAACGGCTCTGCACGAATTGTTGCCAGAAGATAGCCGTAAGGTGCTGGCATTTACTGATAGCCGACAAGAGGCGGCATTTTTTGCTTGGTACGCAGAAGACTCTTACGAAAAACTGCGTGATCGAAACTTTTTGCTAAGGGCTGTGAATATGCAACCAGTAGCAGAAGAGGGCTTGTCTATTGATGATCTCAGAAACAGACTGCTTTGGCAGTGGGAACAAGCCGGACTGTTCAGCAAATCTGATACTAAAGAACAGAAAAGTCGGCAAGTGCTTGCATCGATTCTGCGCGAGGCATTGACAGACGAGAGAAGGCTGTCCTTGAGTGGAGTCGGCTTGGTTCAGTGGTTGATCTGCATACCTGATGACTTAAATTTGCCAGATGGAATGCAACAGCCCCCATGGAGGTTAACAAAAGACGAGTCATGTCAACTGATTCAGTATCTATTAAATGAGCTGCGACGACGCCGTGCCATGAACTTACCTGAAGGCGCTGGAACACCTGTATGGAGCGATGTTTCTCCATGGCCACAACAGGCATATGGCATTGGAGCACCTGGCAGCAGGCGGAACGTATCTCAATGGGGAGCTCCACAATCTACGGTAGTAAGTCATTTCCTTCACCGGTTACTTTCTGACTGTGCCCTTTCTAAGGATCAGAAGAAATCGGAATCAATGAAGCTTATGGAAACAGTTTGGCACGCTTTACGAAATTATGGTGATGACTCCATCCTATTGCCAGGAACAGATAACGGCACATATCGACTGAACCCGAGTTGGCTGCGAATTAAAATTGCCTGCCATCACGACATTTGGGAATGTGATACCTGTGCAACTTTGACGACTTACAATGTACGCAATATTTGCCCACGTAGTCGTTGTCCTGGCATTTTATTTCGTGTTAATCAAGAGCACCTCAAGGAGAACCATTACCGAATATTGTATGAAAGTGCCGATCTACCTCCCTCACTGAAGGCGGAAGAACATACCGCACAAATTGATAGTGACGAAGCGAGGATGAGACAGGATAAGTTTAAGAATGGTGATATTCACCTTCTAAGCTCCTCTACTACTTTCGAGGTTGGTGTAGACCTTGGCAATTTAGAGACTGTCTTTCTACGTAATGTACCACCAGAATCATTTAATTATACACAGCGAGTCGGACGGGCTGGACGACGAGAAACACCTGGCTTAGCGTTAACCTACTGTCGTCGTAATCCACATGATTTGTATCATTATGAAGATCCACTTAATCGAGTAATTAATGGTGCCGTACACCCACCTCGTCTGAAGATGACAAACGAGAAGATCATCTTGCGTCATATGGTGGCAACTGCGCTTTCAGCATTCTTTAGAGGAAATAGTGTGCGCTTTAAAAATGTGGAGAACTTTGTTGGAGATTGGACAACTCCCCATGCAGCTGCTGACTTTAAAAGCTTTTGTCAGGGAAAAGACAATTTGCTGGACTCACTTCGGGAAATCATACCGAAGAGCATGCGTAATCGAGTAGGGCTTGAGGACGATAGCTGGATCGAAAAGATTGTGGGAGAAGGAAGCCGTTTTGCTTCAGTAGAGGCAGAAGTTTGTGCTGACTATTGCGAGATGAAACTGCTTAGAAAAAAGTACTTTGATGAAGGTAAAGATAACTGGGTTGGCCGTATCGGCAAAAGAATGAAAACCATCGAAGAAGAGTCAACTCTGAATCTCCTTTCTCGCAAAGCTGTTATTCCAAAGTATGGGTTCCCTGTGGATGTCGTAGAGCTCGATACCCGCTCTCAAGATAGAAAGCCCTATGGCGTTGCTCTCCAAAGAGATCTTTCGCAGGCTATTGCTGAATACGCTCCTGGTGGCAAGGTGGTAGCTAACAAACTTGAATGGGAATCCTGTGGCATAAAGACAGTGACCGGAAAAGCATGGCCCGTTCGACATTATCAGTATGACGATGCACGAAATTTTACCCTTTGGAAAGAAGGTGCGCAGTCCCCACCTTCGAGCGCACGAAAATATATTATCCCGGAATTTGGCTTTGTAACACCATTATTTAAAAAACCCATGCAGCCTCGTGGACGAACACAACGACTGTATACAACACGGCCATTTTTCCAGGGATTCGGTGAAGATTCCAACCCCAAAGTTAAAACCATTCTTGGTATTCAAGTCACTAAGTCATTACCAGGCACATTGGTTATTCTTTGTGAAGGCAAGAATAGAGAGGGTTTCTATATCTGCCGTTCCTGTGGTGCACACATGACAAGGCCACATGCAAGACACAACTCACCTTCGAATTCCAAATGTAGGGGAACTCTGGAGCAGTTTTCGCTTGGCCATGAACTAGTGACTGACGTGATACGCTTGCAATTTCCACGACTGAGTGGTGAATGGGAAGCTTACTCAGTAGCATATGCGATTCTACTTGGCGCAGCAGAGGCATTGAATGTCCCTGACACCGACTTAAATGTGACTATTACCGGTGGTGTCGTGCCAGGCGAATCTGCGATTGTGCTCTATGACAATGTACCTGGAGGAGCAGGTTTAGTCGCGCAACTAGAGCAAAAAGATACCTTTAGGAAAGTACTCAGTAATGCACAAGAACGCGTTAGGGGGAATTGCGGCTGTGATCTAAGTTGTTATGGGTGCCTGAGAAGCTATCGAAATCAGTTTGCACACCCACATCTGGATCGAATTCAGGCCCTTGATGTACTTATGGCTAGTGCTGAGCCAAGCGCTATCTAAATATGTTATAGCAATATCATTTTCAAGCACCCATTCAAAGTAGGATTTAGTTGCTGTGGATGATCTGTCAGGTGCAACGGGTAAACTATGTCCTGTCCCTCTAAAACTTGAATAAATATGCATGCTGGCATCTGCATTTGCTAACAATTCGGTTCCGGATTAAACATAAACTGGGGATAGAGATTTAGCATGTGATCTTTAATTTTAAGGATAAGATAAGTTCGTCGCCTAAAGGTGATTAAGGACGCGTTTATAATGTAATGCAGCTCAAATGGAGTTTAGAGGTAGTTTCGATTCAAAATGAATAATGATGAAAATTTAGGCATCGTATATGTTCTGACCAATCCTGCTATGCCCGGATTAGTAAAGATTGGGAAAACATCGCGAAATTCTGTTTCAGGCCGATTAGGTGAGCTCTATTCAACAGGAGTACCTGTCCCATTTGAATGCGAATTTGCGGGCCGAGTTGAGAATGTATCCAGGGTTGAAAAAGCATTTCATATGGCGTTTGGTCCCTACAGGATCAACCCTGGTAGAGAGTTTTTTGAAATAGACCCCGATCAGGCGATTACGTTACTCCAATTGATGACCACTGAAGACGTCACGCCTACACTCCAGAAAGAAGCCTGTAATGTTGATATTGAATCTAAAGATGCTGTGAAGCGACTAAAAGCCAGGCGTCCTAATTTGAACTTTTTGGATATGGGGATACCAGTGGGTTCAACACTTAAGCTTATTCAAGGCGAGCATACCTGCGAAGTGATTTCCGAGCGTCGAGTGAAAAATGGAGATGAGGACTTGTCGCTTACTGCATTAACTAAGAAGCTGCTAGAGATAGATAGGGTAATTCATCCCACAAGATACTGGACTTATCAAGGAAGAAATCTATCAGACATTTATAATGAGGCTTATGAAGTTCCCTAAAAGCTGATCATTCCAATTGTAGAATATTTGCATCCACTCATTGCTCAGGAATCAGTAATCTGCTGCAACAAGTGATTTGTTTGACTGACCTGCTCGACCAGCAGGCGTGCCGCATCCTTGACCTTGATCTCGTTCTTGCGTGAGTACCTACGCAGCATCTCGAACGCATCGTCCTTGTTTTCCACGTGGCCGCGGCCGACCAGAATGCCGATTGCCTCGCTGATTTCACGGTTGGCATTTAAAGCCGTGTGCAAATGCGCCTGGGACTGCTTGAGCTTCTCAAGGTCGCGGGCCCGTTCCAGGCTGGTCCTAATAATGGGGATTAGCTGGTCGGTCTCGATCGGCTTGACGATGTATCCGAGTGCGCCTTCCCGGGTCGCCTGCCGGACCAGCTTCTCTTCGGAGTAGGCGGTCAGAAACACGAAGGGGATCTGTTTTTCCGCGAACAGGCGCCTTGCGACTTCCAGGCCGTCCAGGCCCGGCATTTTCATGTCCAGAACGGCCATGTCCGGTTCATGTTCGAGTCCGATCTGTACGGCATCAGTGCCGTTCTCTGCGGTGTGCACGTTGAAACCGGCCTCCCTGAGGCCGTTGGCCAGGGTCACCAGGCCGAGGCGGTCATCGTCTGCAAGAAGGACCGAGATTTTGTGTTCCATGTCTTATACCGCGAGTGTGCTTCGGGTATCGGATTCGAACTCGATGACGTGCGGGGCCTGAAGTTTGAGGGTCACGCGCATCTGCGAGTCCTTTTTCGTGTGGGTAAGCGTAGCACCTTTGGGTGGGAGGAGCGATTTGATCAGGTCCAGCCCCTGCCCGGAGGTCAGCTTGTTGAAATCCCGGTCATCGAGTTTCTCGCGCGGCAGGGTGTTGATGATCTCGATGCGAACCGAGTCATCCTCGCACACGAGGTTCACGTAGATGACGCTCGCACCGAGTGATTTCTCGCCGTGCTTGATCGCGTTGGTGATCAGCTCGGAGATGATAACGGCGATCGGGGTGATTTCACGCTCGGCCAGCACGGCATCGCCCATGAGTGCCTCATCGATGGTGAGGTTGATTTGTGACAGGAACAGCTTTCGTTCGTTTTCGATGATCGCACTCACAAGCTCTGAAATGTAGATGATGCTTTTGGTGGAGCGGCTCTGCAGGCCGTAGGCCTCGGCAATGGAGCGGATCTTGGTGGAGGCATCCTGCAGGATCGGCTGCAGGTCCGGGTTCTTGCGCGAATAGGAGGTCAGCAGGGAGACCACGTTCTGCAGGTTGTTCTTGATACGGTGGTGCACCTCGCGTACCAGCGAATCCCGTTGCGAGCGTGCGTACTCGAGCTTTCTTCTCGATTCGGTCTTTTGCAGGGTCACGTCGCGGCATACAACCAGCAGGGTGCGGGTCTCCCCGGGCACCACCGCGGTCAGGCGAAGGCGTGCCTGCAGGATGGAGGGTGGGCCGAATGCGCCATCGCGCACCAGCTCGATCTGCGCCTCCGGGAGATCGGAGCGGTACATGTCCGCGCACAGATGCTTGAGTGCGTTTGCGCTTTTGTTGTCGAACAGTGCAAACAGCGTACTGGCGTACAGGCGCGCCTCGGTGAAGTACTCCCGTGCGGCGAGGTTCGCCAGCACGATGTCGCCGGCCTCGGTGATCGTCAGGTAGATGTCGGGGGCGGACTCGTATAGATCGAAAAAGCGGTTCTCGCTGTCCTTGAGTGCCACCAGCGCCTGCTGCCTTTTCCTGAACTGGTTGCGCATGATCATAAACATCGGCGTGCTCACCAGCAGGAACAGGGCGAACAGCAGGGCGGCATCGATGATCACCGTCCTGATGTAGTTCGTGTACAGACCGGTCTTCGGCAGCACCGAGACTTCCCAGCTGGTGCCCGCAACCGGCACGGTTGAGCTGACCATGTCATCCGCTGCCAGGTAGAATTTATCGAGCCGGTCCCTTGAGCCGTGTTCGGTCACCTCGATCAGGCCCGGGTGCAGGGTGCTGGAGATGATCATCTCGTAGTTCTGGTTGGCGTAGCTTTCCAGGATACGGGTGATCTCCCTCGGGATGAAGCTGACGAAGAACACCAGGACCTCGTTGTTGTTGCCGACGAACGGCACCATGACGTCAAAATGATAGCCGTTGGGAAGCGGATGGATGCGGATGTCCTGGCGGTAGGTATTGAGCACGAAATTCTGGATATCGATCTTGCACACTTCGCCGACATTGAAGTTGAAGTCATCCAGCACGCGGGTCGCCTCCTCGTTCGTGATCGTGAAGGTGAACATGTTGGGTACGCGTTTCTCCAGGGAGTTGCGCAGGTTAATGTAGTCCCTGGACTCAATATCCTTTTCCTGGTAGATCCGCGTCAGCAGCTCCGAGTGTTCTGCGGCGAAGATGGCCACGTCTCTTTGCAACTCGGCAAGCGTCGCCTCGACCTCGCGTGAGACCGATACCGCGGAGACGTGCATCAGGTTGTTGACGTCATCGCGGAAGATGAGAAAGCGGGTCACGGACAACACGCCCAGGATCAGCACGACCGCGACCAGTCTGGCAGCGGAAACCCCCGCCACGCCGAGCCA
>JAPOQE010000171.1 GCA_026710875.1 Gammaproteobacteria bacterium
ACAGAATCGGGTTCTCAATCTCACGATTCTGGCCCCGGCGAAAAGCACCATCACGATCCCGGTGTCCTGTGTCGAGGCAGGCCGTTGGTCGCATACCAGTCCAGAATTCAGCACGAAGGGCCGCGCCTTTTATGCTGCAGGCCGCGCACGGAAGGCGGATCAGGTGACCGCTTCATTGCGGACAAGCGGCACGCGCCACTCACGCCAAGGCGAAGTTTGGGAGGACATTGCCGAGAAGTCGAAGCGAATGGAGAGCTATTCCGATTCGTCGGCAATGGAATGTCTGTACGAGGATTACCAGGACCAGGTGGAAGAGTACCTGAAGGCAATTGAAATGGTAGAAGGTCAGGCGGGGGCAGTTTTCGCTATCAATGGCCAGATTCGGGGTGTGGAACTTTTCGATTTTTCGGTGACTTTTCGCAAGCTCATGCCCAAGTTGTTACGCAGCTATGCGCTGGATGCGATCGACGAACAGGATGGTAGTGTAAATAGCAGTCCGCCTGACGTTATGCGTTTTCTTTCAGCGGTCGCGGCAACAGAAGGTACAGAGCATCCAGCGGTAGGTCTGGGTGATGACCTCCGTATAAGTAGCCCAGGACTGGCTGGCGGAGCGCTCAGTGCACAGGATCGAGTGGTTCATCTGTGCGCGTTTCAGTTGCAAGAGATGGGTTCGCATAGCCAAAGCTATGGCGGTAACTTCACCAGGTCTTCCAATAGGATGCGGCACTATCGCGGGCGCGGCGGGAATGGTTCAGGGGCGATGTAAAGAGATGCTGAAGGTGAATGGTCAATTTATAAGTACACATACCCGGCAAGCCAGATTGATTTTGGGTTGTGATACTCTGGGTTCTCGTGGGGAAGTCGTGCAATGACGTTGATGAACCAAGGTGAGGCTGATGCCCGTAACCGATATCGAGGAGCGATGCTTGGTCTGGCGGTTGGTGACGCGCTGGGTACGACTGTCGAGTTCAGTCCTCCAGGCCACTTAGAGCCAGTCAGCGATATGGTTGGGGACGGGCCGTTTGATCTCGCTCCCGGTCAATGGACGGATGATACATCAATGGCCTTGTGTCTTGCCGAGAGCCTTGTTGAGTGTGCCGGTTTTGACGTTGATGACCAGATGCGTCGCTACCTGAGATGGTATCGAGAGGGGTATCTAAGCAGTACGGGGCATTGCTTCGACGTGGGCAACACAGTATCCGCGGCACTACGGCGCTTTGAGCTTTCTGGCAACCCATTTGCCGGTGTGACCGATGCCCGTTATGGAGGTAACGGCTCGCTTATGCGTTTGGCGCCGATACCGCTTGGTTTTGCGCAGGCTCCCCTGGTTGCCATGCAGATGGCGGCAGAAATGTCACGTACGACACATGCCGCGCCCGAACCGATCGATGCCTGTCGTTACTATACGGGACTCATTATCGGTGCGTTGCAAGGCACAAGTAAGGAGGTGCTGTTGTCTCCGCATTTTGCCCCGGCGCCATTACTATGGGAGAAGGATCCGCTGAGTCCATGTATCGATGAGGTAGCCGCAGGTACATTCAAAGTGAAAAACCCGCCCGAGGTTCGAGGGACAGGGTACGTAGTAGACGCTTTGGAAGCAGCGCTTTGGGCTTTCTGGAACACGGATTCTTTTGAAGAGGGTGTTCTAAAAGCTGTCAATCTTGGTGATGACGCGGATACCACCGGCGCCATCTATGGACAGTTGGCTGGAGCTTACTACGGGTATGGAGCAATTCCTGAACGCTGGCGCCAGCGTATCGCATTGGCAGGCCGGATCGTAGAACTTGCAGAAGCACTGCTCGGGCTCGCACAGAAAATGTCGGAATCACCGCAAACAAGCACATCTGACAAGCGTGATGTGCTAGAGCCGACGGAAACGGGGCGGCCGGAGTGGATCTCGGCTCCGGAACTCAGGCGCCCGCCGTCAAATCGAACCGTCACTTTACGGCGTCCAAGGGGGAGAAATTCAAGTTGAATTGGTATACACTGTGTTTTCATAGGCTTCTGATCCTGTTTTTCACAACTTGTTGATAACACTCACTTTATGCAACAGATCGAAGCCTATGTCCACCTCCTTAGTGATTTTTCCGGGTTAGTGATGCGCATTCCTCGAGAACGTGTGCTTACAGAGTCTGATGGCCCGTTTGCACAACTAAAAGGAAGATCGATTCTTCCTTGGGAGGTGGGTGTGGCAGTGGATGCCTTGGCGGAATGCTGGGAATCTGATCCTGGGTCAGTAGGGCAATCTTTGGGAGAGAATCTGGCTATTTTGTTGGCTGGGGCATCGGCCACGTCTGACTCATAGGCTTAGAACGGACTCAGGAGTAACAGTGAAGTTATTAGAATGGGTAATCGAAAGTGATTGATGAAATTTCTATCGCGGGCATTGCGACTTTTGATGTGCAACCAGAAAAAATGGATGCGCTATCACAATTTAATTACCTATTCGGTTCGAATGGAACAGGCAAGACTACGATCAGTCGTGTTATAGCAGATGAGGATAGTTTTCCAACCTGCAAAGTGACATG